>CALCXL010000750.1 GCA_937907595.1 uncultured Pseudomonadota bacterium | reverse complement strand
CAGGTATTCGTGAAATATCAGGCAGTTACGCCGCTAGTCCGAACGCGCATGGCTGGCGCACAGGTTGGAATCGACCTGCACTCGGGCAGCGATCACCGCGCAAACCTGCCCCAGGTGCGCGGGGACCTGGACGACCCGGCCACGGCGTCGCTCGCCGCGATCTTCGGGGCGCCGATCTCGATCCATGCCCAGGAGCGGAGCGGATCGCTCCGAGGGGAAGGCGCTTCGAGCGGATGCACGGTGCTGCTGTACGAGGGGGGCGGAGCCCACCGCTACGACTCGCACGCGGTCGAAGTGGGCGCGGCCGGCGTGCTGCGGGTGCTCGGTTCCCTGGACATGGTCCCCAAGTCGCCCATCGAGCACCGAGCCCGCACCGTGATCTCCAGGAAGACCTCGTGGTCCCGCGCCCACCACGGAGGGCTCTTTCGGCCGCACGTGGCCCTGGGGGAGCGGGTCGTGCTCGGGCAGCACATCGGCACCGTGGCGGACGCGACCGGCCTCACCGTCGGCAAGATCTCGGCGCGCGTCGGAGGCGTCGTGATCGGGCTGCGCATGAACCCGGTCGTCTACCAGGGGGACGCGCTGGCCCACGTGGCCACGATCGAGGGGCAGTCGGGCTCCTGACCCGGGCCGGGTGCGCGTCTCCTGGGCGGGCAACATCGGACCGGGCCCTCCGCCGTCCCCGACGCGGCGAGTCCGCCGGATCAAGCGGGACATGGGCCAGCCGAAGTGATAAGCCAAGCAAGAATGACCCGCGCGCTCCGCCCCATCGCTGTCCTCTCCCTGGCCCTGCTGGTGCTGGTGGGGCAGCTCCAGGCGCTCGGACACTCGGTCCAGGAGCGCCACTCGGTCTGCGATGAGCACGGCGAGATCGTGCACGACGCCGATCGCCCCCAGCACCAGGCGGCGGGCCCGCTCGCGGTCCTGAGCGCCGGGCAAGCCGAAGGCCACGAGCACGGCTGCGCACTGCTCTCCGGCCTCTGCCCCGCCTCCCCGAGCCCTGCGCCCCCGGCCGCTTCCACGCTCCTGGCGGTGCGGCCCCTGAGTGTCCCCCCCCGCGCGCTGCCCGCCCCGCCTCCGGCTCGCGCCCCCCTGGCCCTGGCCCCCAAGACATCGCCCCCCGCGTCCGCGCCGATCGCATGAGCCGCGGCGGGGATCTCCCCGTCGCCTTGTCGTCGCGCAACGCGAGGGAGCCCCCCTGTGAACACTCGATCCTGGGTCGCGCCGTTGGCGCTCGCCCTGGTCCTGGCTGGAGAACCAGCCTGGGCCGAAGAAGCCCATCCCCCTGAACCCTCCAGCGATCCGGTTGACGACGCCGAGGGGGAGGGGGCGCCGTCCACCGATCCTGGTGATCCCGAGGGGGACGATCCGCCGCCGACCGAACCCGGCGCCGATGCCCCCCCGGATCCCACCGCCTCGCCGCCTGCCGGGGCCGCCGCCGAGCCCGCCTCGAGCGCCGAGGTCGAGGCCCTGCGCGCGGAGCTGGAGTTCCTGCGGTTCCGGCTGGAGGCCCTGGAGGCGACGCCGTCCCTGGCTCCGCCCCCGAGCCGGGCCGCGCCGAACGTGTTCAACCCCCGGATTACGGGCTTCATCGACCTCGCCGGCACCGTCGGCTTCGACGAGGACGGCGTGGAGCCCGCGTTCGATGTCCGCGCCTTCGAGCTCGACTTCCGCGCCGACATCGATCCCTTCGCCCGCGCGGTGGTGGTCCTGGGCTTCGAGAACCCGCTGCTGCACGCCCTGGACGCGCACGCGGAGGACGCCGCCGCCGGGGTGGACGATCCCGCCCACGTCGCCGAGGCCGTCGGCGAGGCCTGGCTGTCGGTGGTGGAGGAGGCCAACATCTCCTTTGTGGCCCTGCCCGCGCACCTGCTGTTGGAGTTGGGCCTGGTGCGCATGGACTTCGGCAGCCTCAACCGCTCTCACCTGCACGACGTGCCGCACCTGGACTACCCGGGCGCGCTGACGTCCCTCGTGGGCGAGGAGGGGTGGGGGGACGCCGGCGCCTTCCTCCGCTACCGGCTGCACAACCCGAAGTCCCTGCCCATCGACTTCAAGATCGGCGTAATGGCCCGCGGCCCCGAGCCCCTCATGGAAGGTCGCGAGACCCCCACGCCGGTCGTGTTGGGGCGCTTCACCGGCTCGGCCGACTTCGCCCCAGGCAACCTGTTCTCGGGCGGCTTCTCCTACGTCGGCTGGCGCGACGCGACCGACGAGCTCCGGGGCTTCCACCTCGCCTCGGGCGACTTCCTGCTCAAGCTGCGCCCCCCCCACCGCGGCCAGTACCGGTCCTTCTTCCTGCAGGGCGAGGCCTACTTCGCCAACCGGCTGGGGGAGGGGGGACGCAACACCCTGGCCGGCTTCCTGGGCCTCGGCTTCCAGCCCGCGCGGGGCTTCTTCGTCTCCCTTCGCGGGGACGCCCTGGTCGACGACCTCACCGCCCCCGACGTCGTCTGGGGAGCCGGCGTCGCCGCCGCCTTCTACACGAGCGAGTTCCTCCGCTTCCGCCTGGCCTACGACCTCCTGGGCCAGGAACACCTGGTCCACCGTCTCGGGCTCCAGGTCACCGCCGTCTTCGGCTCGCACCCCGTCGAGCCCTACTGGGTCAACCGATGAAAACGCTCTGCCCCCTCCTCCTCCTCTCCGTCCTCGTGGCCGCGCCGGCGTCGGCCGCTGTCCGGGTCGTCACCACGCTCACCGACCTCGGTTGGGCGGCGCGGGAGATCGGCGGGGAACATGTCTCCGTCCGCTCCCTCTGCGCTCCGAACGAGGACCCCCACTACGTCACGCCAACCCCCTCCCTGGTGGCCGCGGTGGGGGACGCCGACCTCTTTGTGGAGGTGGGCCTGGGCCTGGAGCTGTGGACGGAGCGGCTGCTCGACGGCGCCGGCAACCCCGCGGTGCGAAGGGGCGGGCTGGGTCACGTCCTGGCCTCCCAGGGCGTCTCCGCCAAGCAGCGACCGGCCACGCTCAGCCGCAGCCAGGGCGACCTGCACCCCGACGGCAACCCCCACATCTGGCTGGATCCCGTGCTCATGAAGGGCGTCGTCGGCAACATCGCTGACGGTCTGGTGCGCGTGGACCCCGCCCACACCGACGACTACCGCCGCCGCGCCGCCGACCTGCAGGCCCGCGTCGACGTCGCGCTCTACGGCCAGGAGCTCGTCGACCTGCTCGGCGCCCCCCTGCTCGACCGCCTGGCCCGGGGCGCACAGCTGGACGAGTACCTGGACAAGGTCCTGGGCGGGGCCCCGCTGCGGGACCGGCTGGGCGGCTGGTTGGGCGCCGCGGCGGTGCTGCGCGGACGCTCGGTCGTCTACTACCACCAGAACTGGGTCTACTTCGCCGACCGCTTCGGCCTGACCGTCCCCCTGTACGTGGAGGCCCGTCCCGGCATCGCGCCCAGCGCCGCCCACCTCAAGCGCGTGGGGGAGGTGGTGAAGGCGGAGCGGGTGCCCCTCATCGTGGTGACCAACTTCTACGACGCGCGGCTGCCCCAACGCATCGCCCAGGAGGCGGGGATCCGGGTCGCCGTCGTGCCGATTATGAGCGGCGGAGCGTCCAGCGCTCCCGGCTGGTTCGAGCTGATGGACCTGCTCGTGACCACCCACGTCCAGGCCTTCGGGGCCACGCCGTGACCGATCTGAGCTGGCTTGCGGCCCCCCTGGCGGGCTGCCTGGTCGCGGTCCTGATCCTGGGCCACCTGGGCCTGCACGTGCTCCGCCGGCAGGTGATCTTCGTCGACCTCGCCCTGGCCCAAATCGCGGCCCTGGGCGCCACGTACGCCTTCTTCCTGGGCTTCGAGCCGGAGAGCCTGGCCGCGTCGGCCTTCTCGCTGCTGTTCTGCTTCGCCGGGGCCGCGCTCTTCGCCGTCACCCGCGCGCAGGAGGGCCGCCTGCCTCAAGAGGCGATC
>CALCXL010000749.1 GCA_937907595.1 uncultured Pseudomonadota bacterium | reverse complement strand
CGGCACGATGTCCACGGCCCGGTCGGGCAGGAACGCGCCGGTGGTGCCGCCCTCCAGGTCGATGCCGTTGTAGCGCACCCAGGGGTAGCTCAGCGGGTCCAGGGTGCTGTGGCAGCCCGCGCAGCCCTCCTGCCACACGCCCTTGTCGTCGACGTCCAGGGGCGCTGGCCAGTCGTAGGCCCCCTCGGCGTCGTCCACGGGGAAGAGGCCCTCGCTGCGCGCCACGTCCAGGCCCAGGAGCTGGCGGTAGTAGTGGGCGGCCAGGGTGCGCGGCACGGCGCTGAACATCACGTTCATGGCCAGGGAGTAGCGGGTGGTGATCAGGCCCCAGCGGTCCTCCTGGTCCAGGGGCTGGGCGTAGGCCTCGCCGTCGTCGCGGGGGGCGTCGATGGGGGCCAGGCGGCCGGTGCCCGGGGGGTCCTCCACCACCAGATACTTTGCCCGCATGAGGTCGGCGGCGTCGCGGTCCCCGCTGGTGGCGTAGACCCACAAGCGCAGGTCCCAGGCCCAGTTGCCCAGGATGTTGATGTCCGTGGCGGGGCCGATGGGGCGCACCACCCGCGTGCCGATCTCCTGCTGCACCTCCCGCCAGTAGGGCGACTGCAGGCACAGGTCCAGCGTGTCCGTCAGCACCCCCAGGGGGTCGGCGGAGTCCGCGAAGGCGACGCGCTCGGCGTAGCGCGGGCTGCGGCCGCAGAAGTCGAGCAGGACGCGCTTGAAGGCGAAGTCGGGGTCGTACTCGCCCACCCGGTACCAGGGGTTGCCGAACGCGGTCTGCTCGCCGCACTCAGGCTCCAGGCTGGAGTCGAAGCCGGGCCGCGCGCCGCTGAGGATCTCCTCCAGGTTGTCCACGCCGTCGCCGTCGGAGTCCAGCGTCTCCGCGGCCCGCAGGCCCAGGGGGAGCTGATCGGCGAAGTCCAGGTCCCGGTCCATGCCCCGCCGCACCTCGTCGCCGTAGGGGTTGCGCGAGGGCGGACCGCCCAGGGCGTGGCAGGTGCTGCAGGCGGTGGTGCCGGTGATGCACAGGGGCGAGGAGGGGTACTCGGCGCAGAAGCCGTCGGGGCCCAGCTCCGGGCGGGCGGCGGCGGTGGCCGGCAGCAGGAGCGCCAGCAGCAGCGGCAGCAGCCTCACAGCGGGTTCTCCGCGCCCTCGGGGGCGCAGATGCCGGTGAAGCCGACGTCGAAGCAGAACTGACCCCAGGGGCACTCGGACACGCCCACGGTGCAGAGCAGGGCGCAGACGGGGTGGTCGAAGCCGATGTCGTAACAGATGGTGGTGACCTGGGTGGCGTCCACCGGCGCGGGGCACAGGCCGTCGTCGCAGTGGGGCAGGCAGACGCCGGCGTCCTCGGTGCCGATGAAGGAGCCGCCGTAGCAGGCCGAGTCGATGGGGCAGTCGGTGCCCTCGATCATCGGATGGCTGCAGGTGCCGTAGTAGCCCGCCTGGCCCGACGGCTGGCCGGCGCAGAGGGGGGCGCCGTCGACGTCGCGGCAGGTGATGGGGTCGGGGCAGGCGTCCGGCGGCGGGGCGACGTCCGTGGGCGGATCCTCCTGATCGGGCACCACCGCCTCCCCGTCGGCGCAGGCCCGGGCGCAGCGGCCGCTCGGCAGGCACTGGGTGCCGTAGGGCAGGCCGAGCAGCGCGCACTCGGCGCCGTCGCCGCCGGCCTCGCAGGGAGGGGCGCAGAAGGAGCCGCCGTAGCCGGGGACCGTGGTGCAGGCGGAGCCGGGATCGCACTGGGCGTCGGAGACGCAGGGCGTGTAGGCGGGGCCGGCGTAGGGCTGGGGCGGGAGCGGGGTGGCGTCGTCGTCGTCGCTGGCGCTGTCGTCGTCGTTGGCGACGTCGTCGTCGTCCGGGGCGGGCGGGGAGGGATCGTCGGCGACCGGCGCCGCGCAGGCGGCCAGGAGGACGGCGATGAGGAGGAGGAAACGGCCCACGTCGCGCACGTTATTCGCGATCGCGCCGCGGCGGCAACGAAATGGGGCAGCGATTCGGCGAGAGCGCCGACCCGACGGGCTCGAAAACGATGGACGTCGCACCGATTTCAGGCTCAGCCCGCCCCGGCGCGACGCCGGAGATGAGGAGCGGGCGCGCCGGTCGCCCCCGGCGGCTCCGACCCCGCGGCGGAACGCCCTTCCCCTGGAGCGCGGCTCCGGTACATTCCCGCGCCATGACGCCCCCCGCCCCCCTTCGCGCTCCCCTCCTGGCCCTCCTGGCCCTCCTCCTGCCCGCCCGGGCCCTGGCGGTGACGGTGGTGATCGGGGACCCCGACGGCTTCGGCATCGACCCCACCGGCCTGGTGCGCGCGGGCGACGGCACCCAGGCTGCGGACACCGACGGCGACGGGATCCTGGAGCCCGGCGAGTTCCTGCCCGACTGGAACGCCGACGGGGAGGTGGCCACCAACTCCGGCGACGCCTTCGACAACCGCGACGCGCAGGAGGCGGTGGCCGACGGCAGCGGGATCGAGTGGACGGACACGGCGTGGATCGGCCTGGGCGTGGCGGACCAGGCCACCTTCACCTTCTCCTTCGACGTGCCCCAGCCCGGCGACCCGGACCACGGCCAGGCGCACTACGTCAACTTCCTCTTCGGCGACTACGACGCGGTGCCCGCGGAGATCGCCATCGACGGCGACCTGGTGCCCCTGACCCACCAGGTGGACGCGGCCGACGGCCTGATCCAGGCAGCCTTCACGCCGGTGGCCTGGGAGCAGATGACCGACGGGGAGGTCCAGGTCGTCGTCTACGCCCCCCACGAGCCCTACATGGCCTTCGACTACGCCCTGCTGGCCACCAGCCGGGTCGCGGACTCGGACAGCGACGGCATCCCCGACGCCCTGGACAACTGCCCGTCGACGCCGAACCTGGACCAGGACGACGCCGACGACGACGGTGTGGGCGACCCCTGCGACTCCTGCATCGACGACGCCAACCCCGAGCAGACCGACAGCGACACCGACGGCGCGGGCGACCCTTGCGATCCCTGCCCCCTGGACATCACGGACGACGCCGACGACGACGGCTTCTGCGCGCCGGCCGACTGCGACGTGGACGACGCCGACGTGCACCCCGACGCCGACGAGGTCTGCGACGGCATCGACAACGACTGCGACGGCGGGGCGGACAACCTGGGGGACTTCGACAACGACGGCGCGGGCGTCTGCGTGGACTGCGACGACGCGGCGCCCTTCGTCTACCCCGGCGCCCAGGACGAGTGCGGCGACGGCCTGGACTCCGACTGCGACGGCGAGGACCCCGCCTGCGCGGACGACGAGGACGACGACGACGACGAGCCCTACCTGCCCACCCCCCGCCAGGACTGCTCCTGCGCGGCCGGCGGCGGCGGGGGCTGGCTGTTGGTGGGTTTGCTGGGGCTGGTGAGGCGGCGGCGCTGAGGGCGATCCGGCGGTCGGGGACGGCGGGCGCGGGGCGATCCGCCCTTGCCGGGCTGGGAATACGGTATTACGGTTTTACGGCATGAAGACCACGATCGAGATCCCCGACGAGCTCGCCGTGGCCGCGAAGAAGCGCGCGGCTGAGCTGCGGGTGCCCCTGCGGCGGCTGGTCATCGAGGGCCTGCGGAGCCGCCTGGCCGAGGACGATGGAGCCAGGGGCGAGCGCGTGATCGAGTGGATCACGGCGCCGGGCGCCCTCGCATCGGATCTCGACCTCTCCGACCGCAGCGCGATGCACCGCTGGCTGGCGGAGGAGCAGTCGGAGCCGTGATCGCGGTCGATACCGACCTGCTGGTCTACGCGCACCGCGCCGGCACGGAGCAACACCTGCGGGCGCGCGCCGCGATCGAGCGCGCCGCCGCGGATCGCGCACGCTGGGGGGTGGCCGCCGCGACGATCGCGGAGTTCTGGAGCGTCGTGACGCACCCCCGGACGCCTGACCCCTCTAGCCTGGAGACCGCCGCCGCGTTCATCGAAGCCCTCGTGCGCACGGGCGGCATGGCGATCTGGTCGCCGGG
>CALCXL010000748.1 GCA_937907595.1 uncultured Pseudomonadota bacterium | reverse complement strand
GACCTTGGCCGCGTCGGTGGAGGGATCGGGCTCCTCCACGATCTCCCCCCGCGCGTCGATGCGGGGGTTGTACAGCCAGTCGAGCAGCAGCAGGCCGTGCAGCCAGCGCAGGTCCTCGAAGAGCACGAAGCTCCAGGCAAAGAGCCCCCACACGCCGACGGCGGCCATGCGGGCTTGGCTCAGCAGCGTCAGCTCGACCGCCAGGCCGGCCGCCATCTGCAGGTCCTCCCCCTGACTCAGGGGCTGGCTGCGGTAGACCCAGATGCGGTCGTGCCGGCCCCGCAGGGGCTGGCTGGGCAACGAGGACTCCTCGAAGGTCCCGTCGTCGACCAGGATCCTCCATCCGCCGCCGGTGACAAGGTCCAGGCGCGTCTGCAGCTCCGCCACCTGGGTGGCGCTGCCCTCGGGCACCAGGAGATCGATGAAGGGAACACCGCGCGGTAGCTGCGCCATTGTCTAGGACCCGTCCTGTCCGGCTTCGTGGAGCCGGTGTCTCAACTCGATGATTCCACGACGGACCTGCGCCATCGCCCGCGTCATGCGGGCCTCTCGAAGGCGCACGTCGTCCAGTTCGCTCGTCGCCTCGTCCGCGCGTGCTTCCAGCAGGCGGGCGCGGGTGCGGAGCATGTCGATCTCATGGAGCTGTTCCTGCAGGGAGGCGTCGAGCGCCCGCTGGCCGTCGGCCTGGCGCTCCGCCAGCGCCTCCTGGGCCTGCCGGAGCTGTGCCTCCAGGTTCTTCTCGCGCTGGAAGAGCACCCCTTCCCGCTCGGAGAGCGCGCGCTCCCGCTCGGAGAGGGGCCCTTCCCGGCCCGCCATCTCCGCCTCGCGTTGGGAACGGTCGAGCTCGGCGTCGGCCAGGGCGGCCTCCTGCTCGGCGAGCTTGCGCGCGCGCTCCGTGAACGCCTCCTCGCGCCCCGCCGAGGACGCCGCCCGGGCGTCCAGCTCCGCGGCCCGCGCCGTCAACGCCGCTTCGCGCCGCGCCAGATCCTCCGTCCGGCCCGCCAGGAAGGACTCGCGCGCTGCGACCTCCGTGCCCCGGTCGCTCAGGGTCTGGGCCTGCTCGTCCAGGGAGGCCTCGCGCTCCAGCAGGGACTGGGGCGGCTCGGGGAGGGGCTCCTTCTCCTCGCCCTTTGCCAGCGCAGTGCGGGCGCCGGCGATGGTGAACTTGCGGCCCCAGAGCAGGTCCTTGATGCGAAGCACCAGCTCGACGTCGGCCCGGCTGTAGCGCCGCTGGCCGCTGCTGCTCTTCATGGGGCGGAGGCGACCGAACTCCGTCTCCCAGTAGCGGAGCGTGTGCGACTTCACGCCGGTGAGGCGGCCGACCTCGCCGATGCGGAAGTAGAGCTTGTTCGGGATCTCCACCGGGGTGGAAGTGGGACCGGGTGCCACGTCGCGAGCCTCTGCGGTGGGCCGTCAGGCCTCCCCGCGGCCTTCGTTGAGCGAGTCCTTGAGCACCTGGCTGGGCTTGAAGGTCAGCACCCGCCGCTCGGTGATCATGATCTTGTTGCCGGTCTGGGGGTTCCGGCCCACGCGGGCACGCTTCTCCCGGACCACGAAGTTGCCGAAGCCGGAGATCTTGATCTTTTCCCCCTCTTCGAGCGTGTCCTTCATCGTCTCAAAGACGAGCTCCACGACCTCGGCCGCCTCCTTCTTGGAGAAACCGATCTGCTCGTAGACCGCCTCGATGATGTCCGCCTTCGTCATCTGGTCTCCACCTCCCCCAGCCGCCGAGAATTACTCGGTTTCGGAGTATAGCGCGACGCAGAGACGATCCGAACGCCGCGTCCCTTCAGGGTCCCCGCCGGTGCCGAGCTCCACGGCCCAGCGGGCCTCGTCGGCGGGGCTGGCATCCAGGTCGAGCTCGCTCAAATCAAGGTCCCCGTTGTTCACCAGCACCGTCACCCGATCCACGACGTCGACGGGGTTGCCCGTGTCCGTGCGCGTGTCCGCCAGGACCACCGCCAGGTTGAAATGGGTGCGCGCCGGACCCTGGGTGGGCGTCATGGACGCCGAACCGATCACGTCCCGGTCGAAAAACCCGGGCATCGCCCGCAGATCGATCGTGGCCGAGTCCGTGGTGGGCGAGGACGCGCTGTCGTCGTCGTCCCCTGCGCTGTCGTCGTCGTCGTCGTCCGCGCCGTCGGGGGACAATTGGACGTCGAAGCAGTCGCCTTCGTCGTTGAGGCGCTCGTACGTCACCTCCGTCTCACAGGCCGAAGCCAGGAGCAGGACGAAGGCCAACAGGGGGAGGGTCCGAAGCATGGAACGCGGCATCCTATCAGCGACCTGAGGTCACGTTCGCAAGCTGACGCCGTCGCGCAGGGAGAGCTGCTCGGCGACCTTCGTCATGGTGGCATCCACGGCCTTGTCCTCGAGCGTGCGATCCAGCGCCCGGAAGCGGAAGCGCAGAGCCAGGCTGCGCGATCCGGCTGGCAAGCCGGCACCCCGGTAGACGTCGAACAAGTCGACACCCCGCAGCGCGTCCTTCATCCCCTTGCGGGCCGACTTCTCCGCGACCTGGAGCACCGACTCCGCGGTCACGCCGTCCTCCACCACCACCGCCAGGTCGCGGGTGGAGCCGGGGAAGCGGGAGAATGGGGCGAAGGTCGTGATCGACGACTTCTTGGGGGCCAGTCGCCCCAGGTCCAGCTCGAACACCCAGGCCACAGCGTCCAGATCGAAGGCCCGCAGCACCGGGGCCGTCAGCCGACCCATCCACCCCGCGGTGCCGCGCCCGCCCGCGCCCTCGAGGGACGCCGACTGCGTGGGGTC
>CALCXL010000747.1 GCA_937907595.1 uncultured Pseudomonadota bacterium | reverse complement strand
CGGCCTCAAGGACCCGGCCCCCGCCCTGGAGCGGGCGGGCCAGCCCATCGACCTGCCGCCGGACATGGACGCCATCGAGACAGCGCTGGGCACATCGACCCGGCGGTGACGACCCCGTCGGACGCCGCCAGCGGGGTCCACTGGATGGACCCTGGTAGCCGTAGAAGGTCCGCCGGCGCTGGCCCCGCCAATTCCGGCCACCGCCCGATTCAGCGAGTTGGTGACCGAAGGTCCAAAGGGCGGACGAACTTGTCCAAGAACCACGGAGTCCGACATGTCCCGCCCCCAACCGCTCCTCCTCGTCATCCTCATCCTGAGCTCGGCTGTCCGGTTGGCTCCGGTGGCCTTCCACGGTTTCTGGTGGCTCGCCACCCAGGCATGATCGCAACCACGCGACCGCAGCGTCTGACGGGCCCGAAGCCCGCGGCGGCTGAGGGTGTGCACTTTCCCAGTGCTTCTCCTCACCTGGGCCCACGCGGCTCCCTTGCTGTACCAGGGCGTACCTCCCGACGCCCTCGCTCGACGGATCGCCGCGAACGAGGGTTTGCCCGTGGTGCCGCTGACGCCCACGGAGCTCCTTCGCGCTCGCGAGCCACGCCTGACCGGGGGTGGACGCGCCCTGCGTTGCGCCAGCGAGGCCGCCACCACCATTCAACTGGAGGGCGTCCTCGCCACCGCCGAGGACTCGCTGTCCTATATGGAATTCAGCGCCGCGTCCGCTCAGCTTCAGGCGGCCGGGGAGCTGCTCGCCTGTTTGGACGAGCCCGCGCCGCCATCTCTCGGAGCGCGCCTGTTCTTCCTCGAGGGGGTGGTGGCGCAACGGTCCGGCTCCGAGCTGATGGCGAAGCAGTCCTTCAGGCGCGCCCTCTTCTTCGACCCGCAGCTGCAGTGGGACGAGGCGGTGTCCCCGAGGGCCCGCCCGCTCTTTGAGGAAGTCCGCAGCTCACCGCTCGTGGCGGATGCTTCCCTCCGTGTCGTCGGTCCTGCGAGCCTGATCCTGGACGGGCGGGAGGTCCGGCTTGAGGACGGCGTGCTGGCACTGCCCTCGGGCACCCACCTGCTCTACGCCGACGGGGTGACGATCACGGTCGCCGTCCTTCCCGGAGAGGCCCCGGTCCTGGTCCTGCCGGCTTCCGTCACCGACGATGCCTTGGCATGGGTGGCGACCGAGACCGGGCGCGACGCGCTTGGGCTTCTCATCTCCCATGCAGGAGAGGAGAGCGCGTGGGTGACGACCGGCGCGGCCCTCTGGCACTGGAATGGTCACTGGGAGTTCCTCGGCCATCCGGACGACGTCCTGCCTCCCCGAGGCACGCCTGCCCTACTGGCGACCGGCGGCGCCGTGGCACTGGCTGGTGGCGCAGCGGCCCTCGCAGGCTACGCCCGGGCCACCTCCAGCGGCGGAGAGGCCGACGCGACCAACGCATGGGTCGAGTATGAGGTCCTCGCCTCCGACTATGAACGAGGGGTGCGGACGATGCGCTCGGGCAAGATCGTCGCCGCAGGAGGTTTGGCGCTCGCCGCGACGGGGGCCGCGTTCTACCTCAAGCCCAACGGGGCCGCCACCGTCGCGGCCGGTCCAGGGAGCTTGTTCCTGACCCTGCAATGGTGATGCTCCTGGCTTGTCTGTCGGCCCCCCTCCCGCACAACGCCGTGGGCCGGCCAGACGGAGATCTGGACGGCGACGGGTTCTCCCCTTCCGAGGGCGACTGCGACGATGGGCACCCGGGGGTCTGGCCCGGCGCGCCCGAGCTGTGCAACGGCCTGGACGACGACTGCGACCCGTCGACCCTCGAAGACGAGGGTCCGGAGGCGGTGACCTGGCGAGTAGACGCGGACGGCGACGGCTGGGCTGGAGAAGACACCCGGCTCGGCTGCGACCCTCCTGCCGTGGCACCGCTTGGGGACTGCAACGACGGGGACGCGGCGGTGAGTCCCTCCGCGGTCGAGTCCTGCGACGGCATCGACAACGACTGCGACGGCGCCGTCGACGAGGGGGTAGAGCTGGCCTGGTACGCCGACGGCGATGGCGACGGCTGGGGCCAAGGCGCTCCGGTCCTGGCCTGCAGCGCCCCACCGAACACGGCGGATCGTCTTGGCGACTGCGACGACGAGCAGTCAAGCGCCTCGCCCGACGGTCTGGAGGTGTGCGGAAACGGCCTGGACGAGGACTGCGCTCCGAGCCCCGGCTGTCGGCTGTCAGGCGCAATGAGCGTGGACGACCTGCCTCTGCTGGACGTCTCCAGCACCAACGCGAGGGCGGGGCGAGGCCTGGCCTTCGCCGGGGACCACGACGGGGACGGGGTCAGCAGCGCGGTGGTCGGCGCCCCCTACGCCCTGAACGGGGCAGGCGCGGTCTACATCCTGCACGGGCCCATCACCGAAGACCGCGGTCTGGACGACGTCGACGTCGAGCTACACGGAGCGCCCTCCACCTACCTGGGAAGCTCCTTCGCCCACGGAGATCTGAGCGGGGACGGCGCGCCCGATCTGGCGGTCGGCTGCGCGGCCTGCCCGAGCCCCGGCGCGGTCTTCGTGGTTCCGGGGGGCAGCAGCGGCGTCATCGGCACAGACGAGCTGGTCGCCATCACCGGAACGGGCGTCCGCGACCGGTTTGGACTGACCGTGAGCGTCGGCGACATGGACGGCGACGGCGCGCCGGATCTGCTCGCAGGCGCCTACAACGACGCGGACGGCGACGGCGGCCGCGGCCACGTCCGAATCGCCTACGGTCCCTTGACGACCACACGAGAGGCCGACGTTGATGTCCAAGGCCGCCGCAGCCACGACATCGCCGGCTACTCGATGGACACCGCCGACCTCGACGGCGACGGACAGGCCGACCTGGTCGTCGGCAGCCCGGGCGGGCGTGTGGACCGCCCGGGCAACATCAGCGTGCTCTACGGCCCCATCACCGCCGCGAGCTCGCTGAAGGACGCGCACTTCGTCGTGCAGGGCGCCGAGCTCGGCGATCGCATGGGTCTGCAGGTGCAACTCGGCGACCTGGACGGTGACGGCACCCAAGACCTCGCAATGACAGACGGGCTGTACCAGGCCTGGGTGGTCCTGGGGCCGGCCGGGTACGGCGAGCAGGACACGTCCGGCCTGGACGCCCTGGACGGCTCGGACTTGGGGGGCGGGTTCACGCTGGCGGTCGGCGATCTGGACGGCGACGGCGTCGATGATCTGGCCGCCGGTGCCCCATGGGACGGCACCTACGCGCCCAATGGCGGACAAGCGGGCAGCGTGTACCTGTTCTACGGTCCCTGGAGCGGCACACGGGAGATCGGGGACGGGGATGCCGTCGTGCACGGCACGGGCAGCCAAGACACTGCAGGGGGGTTCCTCGCGCTGGGCGAGGACCTGACCGGGGACGGGATCGGAGACCTGCTGCTCTCAGGCGACGGGCAAGGCCGACCAGCCTGGCTCCTCGCGGGTGCGGGCCAATGATCTCGCTGCTCCTGGCCTGCGTGCAGGGAGCCTTCCCGTGGACGGGGCCGGACAATCCGGGTCACGACTTCGACGACGACGGCCAGACGGAGCTGCAGGGCGATTGCGACGACACCAATCCCCTGGTCTTCTTGGGCGCGGAGGAGCTCTGCAACGGAGTGGACGACGACTGCGACGGGACGGTGGACGGCGGCGACGCAACCGACCGCGGCCTCTGGTACCGCGATCAAGACGGCGATGGGACCGGCGGAACGATCTGGGCCACCGGCTGCGAGGCGCCCGATGGCTACGTGAGTGACAGCGGGGACTGCGACGACGAGAACGCGGGCGTGCTCCCAGGGGCCGAGGAGATCTGCGACGGTGCGGACCAGGACTGCGACGGACTCGTGGACGAGGGCTTGGACCAGGAAGGATGGCTCGACGGCGACGGAGACGGCTGGGGCGTTGGGGAGCCGGTGCAAGGCTGCGGGCTGGCACTCGCGCTCCAGGGGGGCGACTGTGACGACGAGCAGGCCGACGTGAACCCGGGGGCAACGGAGACCTGGTATGACGGCGTGGACGCCAACTGTTCCGGCGACAGCGACTTCGACGCAGACCGGGACGGCTTCCTCCCCGAGCAGTTCGGCGGCTGGGACTGCGACGACGGGGACCCCCAGACCTACCCCAACGCTCCCGAAGTATGCGACGACGGCATCGACCAGGACTGCGACGGCACCGCCATCGGATGCCGACACGAGGGGACCTGGGCGCTGGGCACCACGAACCGCGTCAAGGGAGGAACGCAGGTCC
Organism: uncultured Pseudomonadota bacterium; assembly: GCA_937907595.1. GTDB lineage: Bacteria > Myxococcota_A > UBA796 > UBA9615 > UBA9615 > CALCXL01. The sequence goes on along the minus strand of CALCXL010000747.1, from coordinate 499 downwards.
GCGCGGGCGACGTCGTGCAGATCATCCCCGACCGAGACGGTGACGGCGTCGCGGAGCTGCTGATCGGCGCGCCTTGGAACACCTTCCAGTACGCCTCAACGGGCTACGTGTGGCTCATCTCCGGCGCGGACGCCGGTACCCAGAGCCTCGGCGCCGCCACCTGGAGCGGCGCCGGCCTGGGCGCAGCGATGACGAGCATGGACGTGGACGGCGACGGCGACGAGGAGGTCGTGTTGCTCGGCAACGGGCCCACGCTTCTCATCGGCGACGACACCTCCTACACCACGGTCGCTGGCCCGGCGCTCGCCGGCCCAACGCCGATGGTCGGGGTGTTGCAGCCCGTGGATGCGGACGCCAACGGAGACCTGGAGCTCCTCGTCGCCGCGGCCCTCCCCTCGCTCGCCGGCGCGGTGTACCTCCTGCAGGACCCGCTCTCGGGTTTCGACGACCGATCCGCGAGCGTGAGCTCGGCCGGGGGGGGCCTTTGGCAGCGCCGCAG
>CALCXL010000746.1 GCA_937907595.1 uncultured Pseudomonadota bacterium | reverse complement strand
CTCCGGCGATCAGCCGTGATGCCAAAATCAGGGCCCAGAACCGAGCACGGTTGAAGTTTTATGAGCAATATGGCGCTTATCCGATCGCCGGGACCGCCTATGAGACTCCGGTAAAGGAAGGGGATGACAACCCTCCTTATCTGGTCTTTGATCCACTGGGCGGTTCGGCGTTGAAACGGGAAGATGGCCGCGCCATCGTGCGCACAATCCTGGAGCGCAAATACAAGCAGCATTGTCCCCCCGAATATGTAACCAGGGTCATTGAGTCATTTCAGGATGACCCGGTGCAGTTGCGAGCCCCGAAATATCAGGTACCAACGCCAACAGATAAGAAAAAAAAGGTCGAATTATCAGAAGATCAGAAGATTCTGCTGGTGGTGAATGACAAGCATGATATCCATCATATCCGTGAGCGCGGATATGTAGAATCACCGGTGCGCATTCGTTCCATTTTAAAGGAGTTGAACCCCTCCGGCCTTTTCAGGACCGTCGCGGTCAAGCGGTTCCCGGAAAAGCTGTTGCGGCGGGTCCATGATCCCGGCTTTATCAATTACCTGAAGAAGGTCTGCCTTGGTCTGCCCGAGAATCAGGCGGTCTATCCTTATGTGTTTCCGATCAGAAATCAGTCCCGGCCGCCGATCGACCGTGAGGTGCGCGCCGGTTATTACTGTATCGATACCTTTACCCCACTGACCGCCAATGCTTATCCCGCGGCACGCCGGGCCACCGACTGTGCTCTGACCGCGGCTGCGAGCCTGCTCAGCGGACAACGTCTGGCCTACGCGCTGGTGCGCCCGCCAGGCCATCATGCTGAACGCAAGGTTTATGGCGGTTTCTGTTATTTCAATTCGAGCGCCGTGGCTGCCGAGATGCTCTCTGACCATGGGCGCGTCGCAGTGCTTGATGTTGCTCCTCCCCCTGGCCCTGCTCCGCCGCCGCCGCGCGTGACGGCGGGGCTGCCCTCCCCCGGGGCGCTGCACGAAGGCCACACCTTCGACGGCCTGGACCTGCGCGCGGCGGGGCTGGAGCGCGCGGAGTTCGTGGACTGCCAGTTCGTGGACTGCACCCTGAGCGGGGGGCGGCTGGAGCGCTGCTCCTTCGAGGACACCACGTTCCGGCGCTGCGATCTCAGTCTGGTGGCCCTGGGCGAGTCCTCCTTTCACCGCGGCACCTTCGTGGAGTGCAAGCTCAGCGGGGTGGACTGGGGCCGCGCCCACGACCTGACGTTCGACGTGTCCTTCGAGGACTGCGTGTTGGACCTGGCCACCTTCGCAGGCATGCGGCTGCGGGACCTGCGCTGCTCGGGGGGCCGCGCCCGGGACGCCGTGTTCGCCGACTGCGACCTGCGCCAGGCCCGCTTCGAGCACGTCGACCTGGGCGGCGCCCAGTTCACGGGCAACGACCTGCAGGGCGCCGACCTCAGCACCTGCCACAACCTGGCCATCAGCCCCACGTCCAACCGCCTCAAGGGCACCAGCCTGCCGGTGGGGGCCGCGCTGGGCATCCTGCAGCGCATGGGCGTGCTGGTGCCGGGCCTGGGCTGAGGGTCGGGCCGGAGGAGCGCGCTCGGCCCCCGGGTCCCCTCCCCGGTGCCCTATGGGGTCGCGGCCACCCGGGGACAACCGCTCGACTGCGGGCCGGCGTGGCACGGCGGGAGGCCCGTCGGGGTAGACTGGGGGCCGGGATGCTCCGGGGGGAGCCAGACTGCGCAGCAGGACGTGCATGAGCGACGGCAGGATCCTCGTCGTAGAAGACAGCCGCACCCAAGCGGCGGTGACGGCCGGGCTCCTCCGGGGCGCCGGGTACACGGTCACGGTCGTCGACCGAGCGGAGCTGGCCCTGCAGACCCTCGCGCGCGCGGGTGTGGACCTGGTCCTGAGCGACGTGCAGATGCCCGGCATGGGCGGCTACGAGCTGTGCCGCCGCATCCGGGCCGACGCGAAGACCTCCCACCTCCCCGTGGTGCTGTTGACCAGCCTGGACTCGCCCCAGGACGTCCTGGCAGGCCTGTCGAGCGGCGCCAGCAACTTCGTATCGAAGCCCGTCCAGGGCGACGTCCTCCTGCGGCGGATCGGCCGGCTCCTCAGCTCGGACCACGGCGGCGACGGGGACCCGGGCCTCATCGGTCCGGAGGTGTCGCTGCGGGTCGATCGCGAGCACGCCGTAGCGTACCTGTCGGCCACCCTCGAGGACCACCTCCAGACGCGGACCGCCGAGCGCAAGGCCAAGGCCGAGGCGGTCGACCTCCGCCGGGCTGAGGCGTTCCTGAGCGCCGTTCTGGACGGGGTCTCGTCCTGCGTCGGCATCGTCGACGGAGAGGGGCGGCTGCAGGCGACGAACCGGGAGTGGCAGGAGTTCGGCGGCAAGAACCCCCCGGTGGGCCCCAAGGTCCCCGCCGGGTCCGACTTCCTGGCGCGATGCCACCGCTCCGCCGGGGAGCATCGCTGCGCCCGGGAGCTCGCGGCGGGCATCCCGACGCTCCTGGACGGCAGCACGTCGGAGATCAGCGTGGAGTGCGAGGCCCACTGCACCGAGAACTGGCGGTGCTTCCGGGTCCGGGCCAGCCGCATCGAGGCCGAAGGTCCCCCGCGGGTGGTCATGTCCTTCCACGACGTGACGGAGCTCAAGCTCGCCGAGGCACGCCTGCAGCACGAGGCCTACCACGACTCCCTCACCGGCCTGCCCAACCGGGCGCTGTTCCTGGAGCGCCTGGACCGCGCGTTGGCCCGGGCGAGGCGACGGGAGGAGTCGGTGGCGGTCCTGTTCTGCGACGTCGACCGGTTCAAGCTGGTGAACGACAGCCTGGGCCACGCCGCGGGGGACTCCCTGCTGGTGGAGGTCGCGACGCGCATGAGCAGCGCGGTCCGCAACGTGGACTCGGTCTCGCGGTTCGGCGGCGACGAGTTCGCGATCCTGCTGGAGTCCTACGGGTCCGAGTCGATGGCGTTTCGCATCGCCGAGCGGGTGCTGGAGTTCGTGTCCCGCCCGGCCGAGGTCCTGGGTCAGGAGGTCTTCACGACGCTGAGCATGGGCATCGCCATCGGGCACCCCGGCGCCGAGGCCAACCAGCTCATCCGGGACGCCGACACCGCCATGTACCGCGCCAAGGAGGCCGGCAAGGCAAGGTTCGTGGTGTTCGACGAGGGCATGCACGCGCGCGCGCTCAGCCAGCTCAAGCTGCAGGCCGAGCTGCGTCGGGCCGTGGCGCAGGAGGAGTTCTTCCTGCTCTACCAGCCGATCGTGGAGTTGGGCAGCAACCTGGTGGTGGGCCTGGAGGCCCTGATCCGCTGGCAGCACCCCGACCGGGGCGTCGTCTCGCCCTTCGAGTTCATCCCGGCCGCCGAGGAGAGCGGGCAGATCCAGGCGATCGGGCTGTTTGTCCTCCGGGAAGCCTGCGCGCAGATCGCCCGATGGCGTGCCGATCGAGCCGAGCGCGACTTCCCCTTCCGCGTGCACGTGAACCTGTCCGGGCGGCAGCTCCAGACCGCCGGCTTCGTGGACGCGGTGCGGGCCTCCCTCGACGAGCACGAGCTGCCCGCCTCCGTGCTCGAGTTCGAGCTGACGGAGAGCGTAGTCCTGACCTCGGGAGGGCACGTCGAGGCGGCGTCCCTCGCGCTCCGGGAGTTGGGCGCCGGGCTGTCGATGGACGACTTCGGCACCGGATTCAGCTCCCTGAGCGCGCTGCGGCAGCTGCCCTTCACCACCCTGAAGCTGGACCGCTCCTTCGTGGGCCAGATCGATCGGGATCCGCGGAGCCTGGGCATCGTGCGCTCGCTCATGGCGCTGGGCCGCAGCATGGACCTGGAGGTCGTCGCTGAGGGGGTGGAGCTCACCTCGCAGCTGACGATGCTGGAGGAGATGGACTGCCGGCTGTGCCAGGGCTACCTGTTCGCGCGGCCTCTCCCTGCTGCGGAGGCCGGGCGCCTGCTGGGCACCGCCCTGGCGGTCACCGAGGGCTGATCTCCGGTCTGGCCCGATCAGCCAGGACGCGGCAGCCGGACCTCGAACGTCGAGCCTTCGCCCACCTCGCTCTCCAGGCTGACGTTCCCGCCGTGCGCCTCCACGATCTTCTTGGTGATCGCCAGGCCCAGGCCGGTGCTCCGCTCGCCGCCGGTGACGCGGCTGCTGGCCCGCTCGAAGGGCTCGAACAGGCGGACCTGCTCCGCCTTCGCGATGCCGGGCCCCTGGTCCCTCACCGACAGCACCACCGCGTCCCCCTCCACGCCCAGCGCGATCGTGGTCGTGGTGCCCGAGGGCGAGTACTTCGTGGCGTTGCTCAGCAGGTTGTCCAGGACCTGGACGAGCCGGCGCTCGTCGGCCCGGGCCACCACCGGCGTCGACGGGGGCTCGAAGCACAGCTCGATCGACTTCGCGCGAGCCAGGTGGCGGTGCCGCGCGACGCTGCCGGCGACCACCTCGCAGAGGTCCAGGTCGAGGGTCAGCAGGTCGATCCGCCCCTCCTCGATGGCGGCGATGTCCAGCAGATCGTCGATCAGCTCGAGCATGAAGCCGCTGGAGGTCTCGATGTGCCCCAGGAGCTCCTTCTGCTCGGCGTCGAGCACCCCCTCGAGCATCGACGCGAGCAGGTTGCTGATGCCCGAGATCGCCGTGAGCGGGTTGCGCAGGTCGTGGGCGGCCATGCCCAGGAAGCGGTTCTTCTGCTCGTTGAGGGCCTCCAGCTGCCGGCGGACCTCGTTGCGCTCGTAGGCGAACGCCAGGGTGCGCATGAGCAGCTGCCCGTACTCGCCCTTGACCACGTAGTCCTGCGCCCCGGCCTTGAGGGCCTGTACCGCCAGATCGGAGTCGTTCGTCCCGGTGAGGATCACCACCGCCAGATCGGGGCAGGCCGCCTTGATCGCCGCCAGGCCCTCCAGTCCGGTCACGTCGGGGAGGCCCAGGTCCAGGATCACCAGGTCGTAGCCCGTGGTGGACAGGTGCTTCAGGGCCGCTTGCAGCTCACCGGTGACGTCGCAGACCAGCCCGGTCGCTTCGAGCTGTGTCTTCAGCGCGAACGCAGCGGTGCGGCTGTCTTCGACGATCAGGACCCGACGTGCTTGGGGCTGCCGCATGACCGGATCATCGTAGGGAGGTCGCGCTGGGAGGTCCATCGCTCAGGCCAGCCCGCGGGGGGCGCCGAAGCCGGCGCCGAGGTCCCGGGCCAGGTCGTCGGGGCTGTGCAGGACGTCGACGGCGCCCACTTCGTGCGCGACCCGCGGCATGCCAAAGACGGCGCAGGTGGCCTCGGATTGAGCGAACGTCGCGCCCCCCGCGTCGCGGATGGACCCCAGGCCCCTCGCTCCGTCCCGTCCCATGCCCGTCAGCAGCACCCCCGCCGCCCGCCGGCCCTGGTGGGTGGCCAGGGAGTCGAAGGTCGCGTCGATCGACGGCAGCAGACGCGTCTGCGGGCCGCCCGGCTTCAGCCCAAGCCGCTCCGGGGCGGTGAGCACCAGGCTGCTGGACGCCGGCGAGACGTAGACGCGGCCGGGCTCGAGGTCCGCTGGGCCGGTCAGGACGTCGACGGGGTGGCCGCTGTCGGAGAGCCACCGGGCGAAGCCCTCCTCGAAGCCCGGTCCGATGTGTTGGCTGATGAGGATCGGCACCCGCGCCGGGGCCGCGATGCGGTCGAGCAGGAGGCGGACGACAGGGGGACCGCCGGTGGACGCGCCGATCCCGAGGACCCGGCACATCGCGAGGTCCGAGGTGCCCGCCGGCAAGGTGAGCGCCGCCGGGGACGTTCGGGGCTGGGAGCGCCGCCGACGGACGACCTTCACCCGCTCCATCACGCGGAGGGTGCGCACGAAGCGTCGGCCGATCTCCGCCCGCTCCGCCGGATCGGCCGTGCTCGGCTTGGCCACCACCTCCAGGGCGCCCGCGTTGAGCGCCTCAAAGGCGACGTCCACGTCCTCCCGGTGCAGCTGCCCCGTCAGGACCACGATCGGGCAGGGGGACTCGGCCATGATCCGGCGGATGGCCTCGATGCCGTCCAGCCCGGGGAGCTGCAGATCCATCACCACGACCGACGGCGCCTCGAGCCTCGCGGCGTGCACCGCGTCCAGCCCGTTGGCGACCTCCACGACGGCCATCCCGGCGGCGCGCAGCAGGCCCACGAGCCACGCCCGCGCCGTGCGGCTGTCCTCCGCCACCAGGACCTTGATCGGGGGCGTGCCCTCAGCCACCGAGCCGCCGTATCGTGCTCAGGAAGTGCTCCTGGCGGAAGTTCCCCTTCACCAGGTAGGCGTCCGCTCCGGCTTCGAGGCCCAGCCGGCGCTCTTCGTCGGAGCCCATGGAGGTCACCACCAGCACCGGGAGCTCGGAGAAGGAGCTCGACCGGACCCACGCGCAGAGCTTGAGGCCGTTCATGCGGGGCATGTCCAGGTCGGTGATCAACAGATCGATCGACCCCTCGGTGCGCAGGCGATCCCGCGCCTCGACGCCGTCGGCGGCCACCAGCACCTCGTAGCCCGCGGCTTCCAAGATGTTGCGCTGCAGGGTCCGCATGGTGACCGAGTCGTCCACCACCAGGATCCTGCGCGACGGGGACGCCGTGGGGGCGGTGGGGACGAGGGCGGTGTTCGCTGCTCCGGGCTCGGGGCGGGCGACGGTGCGACGGCGGGAGCGAGCCAGCTCGATCAGGCCGTGGGGGTTGAGCACGGGCAGCACGGAGCCATCGGCCTCCACCGCCGCGCCGGCGAGCCAGGACACGGCGGCGAACTGGCTGCCCAGGGTGCGCACCACCATCTGGAGCTGCCCGGGGATGTCGTCCACGATCACGGCGAGCCGGCCCGCGCCGGCCTCCAGCAGCAGGGTCGGCGACGGACCGCGGTCGGTCGGGGGGGCGTGCTCCAGGGCCCCCACCAGGTCGGCGAGGGACGTGATCGTGAGGGGCTCGTCCTCGACGTAGAGCACGGCGGAGCCTTCCAGGCTCCCGATCATCGACGAGCTCGTGCGGATGACCCGGCGCACCACGTCCAGGGCGACGCCGAAGCGGTACGGACCGACGGTCACCACCAGGCCTTCGGTGGTGGTCACGTTGGCGGGCACCCGGATCCGGAACGTCGTGCCGCGGCCCGGGTCCGACTCCATGCGCAGCGTGCCGCGGAGGGCGTGCACGGCGTTCAACACCGCGTCCATGCCGATGCCGCGGCCCGCGACCCCGTCCGCCGACGAGCGGGTGGTGAACCCTGCGCGGCACAGGAGCCGCAGGACGTCGTCGTCGCTCAGGTCGGCGTCCCGGGCGCCGAGGCCCAGCTCCTCGGCCCGGCGGCTCACGGCGCTCCGGTCGATCCCCGCTCCGTCGTCCACGACCAGGAACTGCAGGTGATCCCCCTGGAGGGTCGCCTCCAGCCTCACCGTCCCCACCGGGGGCTTCCCGGCGCGCGTGCGCTGCTCGGTGGGCTCGATGCCGTGGGCGACGGCGTTGCGAACGAGGTGCAGCAGCGCGCCCCGGAGCCCCTCCACCACCGCGCGGTCCGCCTCGAGCCCGTGGTCGTCCCAGCTCAGCTTCGCGGCGACGTCCCGGCTCAGGGCGGCCTCGGCCGCCGCCACGGTGAACCCCTGGAAGAACGGCCCCACCGGCAGCATGCGGACCTGACGGATCCCCCCCTCCAGGGCATCGCTCACCACCGAGACGTGCGCCGCCTGGTCCACCGCCCTCCGCGCCATGCGGGACGCGCGCTGCTCGGCCTTGCGCAGCTCCTGGCCGAACCCCGCCAGGCCACGCTCCACTTCGATCCAGACCGCAGGACGCAGCTGGCCCCGCACCCCGCGCAGGGCCGCGGACAGCTCGCGCCAGCTCGCCTGCAGGTGCGTGAGTTCGCCGCGGAGCCCCTGGGCGTCCCGGCCCAGATCCGCCGACTGGAGGCGCGCGACGACCAGCTCGCCCAGGGACGTCTGCAGCGCGTCCACCTTCGTCACGGCGACCCGGAGCGTCTCGTGACCGGAGGTGGCGGCCGTCGGCGCTGCGGCGGGCGTGGCGGGCGTGGCGGGCGTGGGGGATGAGGAAGCCTGCTCGTCCCCGCGGGGCTCCGCCGACGGCGGGGGCTCCGCGGACGACGGGGCCACGCCGAGGCAGATCGCGCGCACCCCGCTCAGCGACCGCAGCAGCTCCGAGAGGTCGGCGGACTCGAGCGGGGTGCCGTCGGCGAACCCGGCGAGGAAGTCCTCCAGGACGTGGCAAGCCTCGGCCGCCTCGACCAGACCGACGGCGCCGGCCGACCCCTTCAAGGTGTGCAGGTCCCGACGCATGCGCCCGCCGACCTGCACTTGCTCCTCGAGCGGGGCATCGCGCAGGGCGACGGAGGCCTGCTCGAGCCGCTCGAGCAGCTCGTCGGCCTCCTCGGCGAAGATCGCCGCGAGCTCGTCGGGGATGCCGGACGGGATCATGTCAGGCGAGCTTCCAGTCCACCGTGCGGGAGGTCGTGGCGCCGAAGCTCGCCACCAGGCCCGACATCTCGTCCGCCAGCTCCCGCAGCGTGTGCGCGGTGCCCTCCAGCGCGCGCAGAGCCTCCATATTCGACTGCGTGGCCTGGTTGATCTCGTGCATGGCCGCCGTAGTCTGCTCGATGCCGGCCGTCTGCTCCTTGGCCGACACGCTGATCAGCCGGCCGGAGTCGGCGGCCTCCTCGGTCGACGCGGCCAGCGCGTGGATCGTGGTGCCCGCCCGGTTCACCAGGTCGACCCCCTGGACGACGCGCTTGCTGCCCTCCTCGGTCGCGATGACCGCGGCGTTGGTGGCCTTCTGGATCTGGCCGAGGATGCCGCGGACCTGCCCGGTGGCCTGCTTGCTCTGGTCGGCGAGGGACCGGATCTCCGCGGCGACCACCGAGAATCCCCGGCCGTGCTCCCC
>CALCXL010000745.1 GCA_937907595.1 uncultured Pseudomonadota bacterium | reverse complement strand
GCGTGGATCGCCCAGGCGATCGCCAACGGGCCGCCCGAGCCGGGGGACGACGACGACGCTGAGCGAGACGACGACGACTCAGCGGCCGCGGCGACGTCGGGCTGCGCGGGCTGCGGTGGGGCCGGGGCCCTGATGATCGGGCTGCTGCCGGGGAGGCGTCGGCGTCGGTAGGGGTTATCGGAGGCCGGCCTGGTCCCTGGATCGGACCCCCCGGAACCTCAGCGCAGCAGGTCCACCAACCGCGGTCGGTACCACCAGGCCGAGTGCACGCCCGGCGAACCAGCGTGCAGGTCCTCGCCCACCGCGATCGTGCCGTCGGCGGCCAGGGTGGCCTCCCGGTCCGCGGCCCAGCTCCGGTCCAGCCAGGCCGGCAGCCCGTCGGTGCTCCCCGACAGGACGACCGAGGCCCCGTCGGCGGGCTGCACCAGCAGCAGGGGACCGCGCGCGACCTCCCCGCACATCGCCAGGCCGTGGTGGACCAGGAGGCGACCGTCCTCGTGCCAACGCCACAGGAAGGCGCTGCCGTCCTCGCAGCCACTGGGCACCGAGTGGTCCTTGCCCAGGGCGTGGGACTTGCTGACCTGCAGGCGCCGCCCCGTCGCCTGTTCGACCACGAAGAGCTCCGGCGTGCCCGCCACCTGGTCGGTGACCAGCGCCAGACCGGCGGGGGAGGGGCGCTCCGCGGGGGGAGGGGAGGCCGGAAGCTCGGCCGGGGCGTCCACCAGGCCCTCGTCCGTGACCAGCGCGCCTCGGCATTCGGCCGGCGGCGGCCCCGTCTTGCCGCCCGGGTGGCTGTTCAAGTCGGCCGGGGTGCTGCGCCCGGCGCTCACCGCAGCCGCCAGGGAGCAGCCGGCGCCGATGCGCAGGCGGAGGCCCTCGGGGGTGGAGAGGGCGGCGGCGATGGGCTCGCCTTCGAGCACCGTCTCCAGGCCGCCCACGTCCAGATCGACGCGCAGCAGCGCCGCCGGGGAGGGGCCGATGGGCCCGTCGACCGGATCCCAGGAGCTCCAGACGTAGAGGTGGCGCCCGTGCAGCGTGTGGTTGCTCGGGTGGATGGGCAGGCTGGCCAGGGGCACCGGGTCCGTGCCCGGCTCGTCGATGCGCGAGGCGCCGTCGGCCCGGAGCAGCACCGCCCGCGAGCGTCCGGCGAAGGGGCCGAGCGCGGCCTCCACCCGCAGGGGCACGAACACCGGCTCCAGGCCGTCGACCCGGAGCTCCAGGGCGTAGCCCTCCAGGTCGTCGGTGATGCGCTTGAGGGAGAAGGGCAGCGTCAGCGCCCAGCGCCCCGCTCCGGACTCGCCCAGCAGCGCGGCGGCGGCGGCCTCCACCTCCTCGGGCGGGGTCCCATCGGCCCAGGCGGTGAGCGCGTCGGCCACGGACTGGCCCCCTCCCGCGCGGGACCAGGCGACCAGCCGGGCGGCGGCGGGGCGGTCGGGCACGTCGATCCAGGTCGCGGCCAGGG
>CALCXL010000744.1 GCA_937907595.1 uncultured Pseudomonadota bacterium | reverse complement strand
ACGCTGTCGTCGTTCGGGGGCTGGTCGGACGTGGTCGGCGGCATCGTCTGCCACCACGGCGGCGCGGCGGCGTCCGAGGCGTGGCTGACCCCCTCGTCGCGGCCCGCCTCGGCCGAGGCCAGCGAGTGGACACGGCTGTTCGCGGCGTGGCCGGGCAGCTCCGACGGCGTCGCCCGCAGGCGCTTGCCCGCCGCCGCCGTCGTCGCCCTGCTGGACGAGATCACCGCCCCCGGCTTGCAGGCGCGGATCGGCCGGAGCCGCAACCAGCGCGCCCAGTCGACGGCCATGGGGCGGGCGCTGCAAGCCCAGGTCGACCGCCCCCGCGGCGGCTGGGTGCTGAGGACCGGGACCTCCAGGGGCAAGACCCGCTGGTACCGGCCCGATCCGCTCCCCGGAGGGACCGGAGGGACTGACGATCCCCCAGGTCCACCACCAAAAACACCAGTGATTTCAATACCCGGAGGGACTGGAGGGACCGGAGGGACCTCTAACAGTCCGCAGGTGAGTGAAGTCGTTCCTCGCGCGTGTTCGCGTGATGTAGTTGAAGGCAGTCCCTCCGGTCCCTCCGGTCCCCCTACCGTAGTGATTCCGAATGGTTGCGGTGGTGGACCTCGGACCGAGCCAGTCCCTCCGGTCCCTCCGCCCCACCGCGGCCCCCGCTGGCGCGACGAGCTGGAGGCCATGCAGCAGCGCGGCGTCCGGGTCGACCCTGAGCGGTGGGGGTCGGCGGTCGAGGCGCTGCGCGAGGGCGGGATCGCCGCCACGCTGGAGGCAGAGGACCCAGCGCAGGCCGAGGCGGCGCTGCACCGCCTGATCACCCTGGACTCCTACGCCGAGGCGGTCCAGGCCCAGGCCGCGCTCGATCCCCACCAGCGCGTGCGCGCCACCTGGTACCCAGGAGGTACCTGGTCCGGCAGGATCACCGCCCGCCAGCCTCCCTTGCAGTCGATCACGAAGCAGGGGGCGCTCCGCGCCGCCGTGGTCCCCGCGCCAGGGTGCAGCTTCGTCGTCGGAGACTGGTCGCAGTCGCAGCTTCGGATCGCCTTCGGGCTGTCCGGCGACCCTGCCGGTCCGCGGGTGTGCGCTGCGGGGCAGGACCTCCACTCACAGATCGGCGAGGCGGTCGCTCCGGGGCACCCCGAGGCGCGGTCCCTCGGCAAGCTGCTCAACTTCGCCATCCTGTACCTCGCGGGCGCGGACACGCTGATCGCCGGCGCGGCGGAACGCGGCATCGACTTGTCCCGCTCGACGGCAAGGGGGCTGATCCGCCGCCTGGAGCTCGCCTACCCGGTCCTGTGCGCCTGGCGGCGGGGGCAGGCCGGGCTCTTAGACCTCCCGGTCGCCTGGGCCGGGGAGATCCGCCGCACCGTCCCGCTGCCTTCCTCGGCCTTCGACGCGACGGGGACGCCGAGCCTGCCGAAGATCCTCGCCGGGATCATGCAGGCCCACGAGGTCGAGGCGCTCCGCTTCGTCCTGGACCACACCGAGCAGCGGCTGGGCTCGCTCGGCTACCGGCCGGTCCTGCTCGTCCACGACGAGGTCGTGTGGGAGGGGCCGACCAGCAGCGCGGAGGAGGCCCGAGGAGCCGCGCACGCGCTGATGGTCGAGGCCCTCGCGGGCGTGACGCGCGGCATCCCCGCCCTGGCGACGGTCGACGTGCGCCCCTTCTGGGCCGCGAACGGCTGAACGGGCTACATGGCGGCTACACCCACCCCCTTCTGGCGCCCCCGCAACCCGGATAGCGTCCGATTGTACCCGGTCCAACCCGGTCCCCTCCCGGCTCAACCCGGGATCGCCCCGGCCCAAGCCGGGCAAACCCGCAGGCAACGAGCAGCAGCATGACCGCCCAGCCCCTCTCGACCCGCTCCACCGCCGCCGCGCCTCCCGTCGCGGCCGTCCCGAAGGTCCCCACCGTCGTCCTGACCGCCTGGAAGGGCGGCGTGTGGAAGACCAGCATCGCCGTCGCCCTGGCCGAGCGACTCGCCCTGGCGGGCCTCCGCGTCGGGCTCCTGGCGACGGACGCCCAGCAGGACGCCCGCGCCCGCCTTGGCGTCCAGCCCTCCGACCCCGACGTGGCGAGGGTCGAGCGCGGCGAAGGCGTCGTCGTGGCGGTCGGCCTGTCCGGCCCGCAGGCCGCCGACGTGCTCTACCGCACCCCGCGTCGCCTCGGGCCGCTCGACCTGGCCGTCGTGGACACCGCGCCGTCGCGCCGGGGGATGCGGCTGCCGGGGACGCTGGTGGTCGTGCCGGTGTTCGACGCCGACTCCGCCCGCAACAACGTCGCCGCTCTGCTCGCGGCCCCGGCCAATTGCCGGATCGTGCTGGTCAAGACCGGCAGCAAGCTGTCCGCGTCGGACTGGAGCCGCGAGGTGGACGTGATCGCCGAGGCCGTGGACCGGCCCATGCAGTTCGTGCCCCGGAGCCTGCGGGCGCACGCCTCCGTCGCCGAGGCTCACGCCGAGGGCCGATCGGTCTGGACCCTGCCCCGGCGCGGGGCGGTCAAGTCCTACCTCGAGGGGGTCGAGGTGCTCGCCGAGGCGGCGTGGCGTCACGCGGGCCGCGAGGAATCGCTCCCCGACTTGCCGGACTCCGACGAAGACGAGGTGTTCATCCCCGGGTGGGACGATGCCGACGACGAGTGACCCGAGAGCCCTGCGCGCCGCCGCCGAGGCGCAGCTAGAGCGGCTCCAGGGGCCGCTGTGGGCCTCGGAGGGCGAGGACGATGGGTGGACGCCCCCGGCGGCGACGGCCGCACCCGCGAGCCGGCGTTCGGCGAAGAAGAAGCCCCAGGCCGCGGCCCGCGCCCGCAAGCCCGGCCGGCCCGCACACGAGACTCCCCGGCTCCCCCGCCGCGAGGTCCGCATCCCGGTCGTCGTGGACGAGCGCGCCCGCGAGGTCGCCGCATGGAGCGGGATCGAGCCCACCGAGGCGCTGTGGCTCCTCGCAAGCCTCGGGTGGGAGGCGTGGCGGTCAAGCCGGGCCGTGGGGATCACGCCGTGACCGCCCCGCGCGCCGCCCTGTACGCCCGCGTCAGCACGGACGAGCAGAGCCCGGACCTCCAGGTCGAGGAGCTCCGCCGCCTCGCTGAGCAACGCGGCTGGTCCGTCGTCGGGGAGTACGTCGATCACGGCATCAGCGGCGTGAAGGAGTCGCGGCCGGCCCTGGATGCCCTCCTGGCCGACGCCCAGGCCGGCAAGCTGGACCTGGTCGCCGTGTGGAAGCTGGATCGGCTTGGGCGATCGCTCCAGCATCTTCTACGGACGCTGGACTGCCTCACCGGGTGGGGCGTCCAGT
>CALCXL010000743.1 GCA_937907595.1 uncultured Pseudomonadota bacterium | reverse complement strand
CGCTGCCGGCCATCGCGCTGCTGCCCGGCGCTCCGCCCGCCTCGCCCGCGGCGCTGCTGCTGGGCGTCGGCGGCCTGCTCGTCGCGCTGCTCACCCTGTCGGCGCTGGTCCTCAGGCGCGCCCACGTGCCCTGGTTGTCGGCCGGGGAGCAGGCGCTGGACCGCTACGCCTTCCTGCGCTCCCTGCAGGTGCTCACCGCCGGCGGCGCCGACCTGCCGCCCGCCCTGCGCGGGGCCGCGCACTGGACGTCGGGGCGGGGTCCGCGGGCGGCCTGCTCCCTGGCCGATGCGCTGGAGGCCGGGCGGTCGATGGCGTCGACCTCCGCCCTGCTCGATCCCTTCGAGGCACGCATGCTCCAGGGATCGGCCTCCACCGGCGCGGTGGCCGACACCCTGGGCGCCCTGTCCGACCACCACCGCCACTCCCTGGCCCGCGTGATGCCCCGCGCCGTTGCCCGCATCCAGGTCGCCTCCCTCCTGCTCTGCGGGCTGGCCCTGGCGGCCGTCGGCGCCTCCTTCTACTCGGTGTACTCCCGTGCCCTCATCGGCTGATCCGCGCGCCACCGAGGGCGTCGAGCTGCGCGACCGCTGGGGCCGCCGCGAGTTCGTGCCCTTCGACGCCGTCCTGGCCCTGGAGCCGGGGGCCCTGCGTCTGGAGGGGGCCCGCCGCCGCCTGCCCGAGGGGCAGCGGTCCGAAGTGGAGCGCGCCCTGGCTCCCCCGCCCGCCACCGGGGACCGCGGGGTCGATGGCGACGCCTTCCTGCGCTACGTCGGCGGCCCCTGGTCGCCCCTGCGCGCGGTGGAGTCGTTGGTGGCGATGGCGTCGGCGGCCTCGGCCTCGGACGTGCACCTGGAGGCCGGGCAGGACGGCGTCGCCCTGCGCTTCCGATCGGAGGGGGTCCTGGAGCCCTTCGTCGACCTGTCCCTGCCCACCGGCCAGCGCCTGGTCGCCGCCCTCAAGCACGCCTCGGGCTGTCTGCCCTACCGGGCCGACGTCGTGCAGGAGGGGCGCATCCCCCGCGACGGCGTGGCGGCGGACGTGCGCAGCGCCTTCCTGCCCACGGCCCTGGGGGAGCGGGTGGCGCTCCGGCTCTTCGGGCGGCTGCTGACCCTGGACGAGCTCGGCCTGGCCGACGACGCCCACCAGGGGCTGCGGGCCGCGCTGGACCGGCCCTCGGGGCTGCTGTTGATCGCCGGACCGTCGGGGGCGGGCAAGACCACCACGGTCTACGCCGCCCTGGCCCACCTGGCCTCGACGCGCGCGGGCGCTCACCTGAGCATCGAAGACCCGGTGGAGCAGCGCCTTCGCCTGGCCGGCATCCCCGTCGACCAGGTGGAGCTGTGCCCCGAGCGCGGCCTCACGGCGGAGGCGGCCCTGTCGGGGGCCCTGCGGCAGGACGTCGACGTGGTGGCCCTGGCGGAGATCCGCAGCCCCGCCGAGGCCGCCCTGGCCCTGCAGGCCGCGCACACCGGGCGGCTGGTGGTGGCCGGCATCCACGCGGGCTCGGCGCCCGAGGCCCGCCAGCGCATGCTGGACCTGGGGGCGGACCCCGCGGTGCTGGACGCCAGCCTGGCCGGCGTGCTCTTCCAGCGCCTGGAGGCGATGGACTGCGGTTGTGCAGGCGCCTGCGCGGCGTGCGGGGGCACCGGGCGGACCCGTCGACCCCGAGCGAGCTTCCTGGTCGGGGAGGGGCGGGCATGAACAGTCGCCGGGGCTACACCCTCATCGAGCTGATGGTCTTCATCGCCGTCCTCGGCATCTCCGCCGCCGCGGTGGGCGTGGCCGGCACGCGGCTGCGCCAGTCCAGCCGGGCCGCCATCCAGCAGGAGCAGGCCCAGGTCCTGTTGGACTACCACGCCGAGCTCGTCGCCACCGGCCAGCCGCCCCGGCAGGCGCTGGTCGATCGGCTGGAGGCGCCCCTGCCCCAGGCCGCCCTCCGCCGCGAGGATCTGGGCGCCACCAGCACGCTGACCCTGCGGTGGGTCGACCCCATGGGTCGCTCGATGCACCGCGCGCTCACGGTGTTCCGCTCCGGAGGGTCCCCATGAACCAGCGCGGGTTCACCATGGTGGAGTTGGCGATCGTGGTGAGCATCGCCGCGATCCTGCTGCCCCTGGTCTACAGCTTCGCCTGGCACCTGGAGTCCCAGCGCGCCCTGGTGCAGTGGAACCTGGAGGTCGCCGACGCCACGCGCAGCCTCAACGAGGAGCTTCGCCTGGACCGGCGCGCAGGCGGCCTGGTCGCCGGTCCGGCCCTGCGCTTCGACCGCCCCACCTGCCCCGCCGAGTACCTGCTGGTCGACCAGACCCTGGTCCGTCGCGCCGACGCCGCCTGCGCAGGGGATCGGGGCCTGGCCCGCAATGTGGGCTCCTTCGAGCGGGTCGACGGCGGCGTGGAGCTGATCTTCGTGCGGGCCCTGCGCCCCGAGCAGGTCCACCGCACCACGATCTTCCTGCCCCTGGAGGCGCCGTGATCCCCCGCGTGCGACGTTCCGGCGTCCGCCAGCGAGGCCACCTCCTGCTGCTGCTGATGGTGATCCTGTCGGCGGCGGGGCTCAGCGGCGCGTTGCTGGCCAGCCAGATGAGCCAGCGGGTGGAGGCCCGGGCCGACGACGCGCTGCGGGCGCAGGCCCTGTGGCTGGCGCGATCGGCGCTGGACGCGGGCGCCACCGGCCTGCACCGCATCGACACCCCCAGCGGTGTCGCGCTGGTGCAGATCACCGCCCAGGGAGCCGGACGTCGCGCCGTCGTCGACCTGGGCCCGGCCCGCGCCACGGTGCAGGACCACCCGCCCCTGGAGCGCTTCGAGCGGTAGCGCTCCGGCCTCCTGCGGCGCCGCGACCGCGTGGACCCGCCCACGCCCCCGGGCCGCCCCGCCGCGTGCCCCGCCGTCGCGACGTAGGATGGCCGCCGCCCACCCCCGGCGGGGTGGCACGAGGGAGCGCAGTTGGACGCGGTGTGGTCGGCGCTCGGGGTCCGTCCGGAAGAGCGGCGCAGGGTGGCCCTGTTCGCCGTGTATTCGATGGCGGTGGTGGGCGGCGTCGTCATCGTGGGCAGCCTGGCCGGCCGCGCGCTGTTCCTGAGCGCCCTGCCCCGCGAGCACGTCGCGCTGAAGTTCCTGCTGCCCCCGGTGGCGCTGGCCGGCGCCGTCGGCCTGTACTCGCGCATCTCCCAGGGGATCCGGCGGGATCGCCTGGTGGTCGGCACCTCCCTGCTCCTGGCCGCGGTCGCCCTGGGCCTTCGCGCCGGGCTCGCTGCGCCGTTCGGCGACGGGCTGTTCTTCCTGTCGGTGCTGTACGTCGCCCTGGAGGTGGCCGGGGCCCTGGCCATCATCCAGTTCTGGACCTTCGCGGGGGACCTCTTCGACGCGCGCGAGGCCAAGCGGCTGTTCGGGCTGATCGCCGCCGGGGGCACCGTGGCCGCGGTGCTCTTCAGCGCGGGGTTGGGGGCCGCCGCGCGCGCCCTGGCGCCGGCCGATCTGCTGTTCGTCCTGGCCGCGGCCCTGGGCCTCGTCGCGGTCTGTGCCGCGCGGTTGGGGCGGGATCATCGGGCCGCCCTGGAGGCCGACGCCCAGCGAGCCCGCCCAAGAGCCCAGGCCGGGGCGAAGGAGCCCTCGGGCCTGGCCGCCGCGCTCCCCGCCTCGCCCCTCGCGCGGGCCATCGCCGGCGTGATCCTGGCCGGCGCCGTCGCCTCGGCCATCGCCGACTACCAGCTGGACCTCGCCCTGCAGGCGCACTACGCCACCGACGCCGCCGGCATGGTCCAGTTCCTGGGCGCCCTCCGCGCCGGCGCGGGGGTGGTCGCGCTCCTGCTCCAGCTCCTGGTCGCCCGGCACCTGCTCGCCCGTCTGGGCCTGCGGGGCGGGCTGATGGCGCTGCCGCTGCTGATGCTGCTGGGCCAGGGCGCCATCGTCGCCACCGGCGGGGTGCTCCTGGCCGCGGCGCTGCCCAAGGCGGTCGACGGCGCGCTCAAGTTCGACCTCAACAACACGTCGATCAACCTGCTGTACATGCCCCTGCCGCCGGAGCAGCGCGGCCGCATGAAGGCCCGGCTCGACGGCATCCTCAAGCCCGCGGTGCTCAGCGCGCTGGGCGTCGCCTTCCTCATCGCCGGGCGGTTCCCGTCGGTCACCCTCGCCCACTGGGCCTTCGCCGCCGGCGCTGTGTGCCTGCTGTGGATCGCGTCGGTCCGCGGGGCGGCGCTGGCCTACGTCGCCGAGCTCCGAGCCGGGCTGCGGCAGCGGCGCCTGGACGGCAGCGGCACGCCCCTGTCCCTGACCGACGAGACCAGCGCCCGGGTGCTCGCCGGAGCCCTGTCGGCCGAGGACCCCGGCCTGGTCCTGCAGGCCCTCGCCGTGCTCGAGGAGGTCGACGGCTCCATCCCGCGCCGGGCCCTGGTCGGTTTGCTGGAGCACGGCACGGTGGAGGTGCGGCTGCGGGCGGTGGAGCAGCTCGGCCGGGACGGGGACGTCGCCCTGGTGCCCGCGCTGCGCACGCGGCTGGAGGAGGACGACTCGGTGGAGGTTCGCTGCGCCGCCCTGGTCGCCCTGGCCGCCAACGCCGGCCCCGCCGCCGCCGCCCTGGTGCTGCCCTACCTGGCCGATCCCCGCCCGGACCTGCGCGCCGCCGCGGTGCGGGGGGCGCTCCTGCACCTGGGCATCGACGGCATCCTGCACGCGGCCAACGTGCTGAAGGAGCTCCTCGAGGACGAGGACCCGGCCATGCGGGCCGAGGGCGCGCGCACGCTGGGGGCCCTGGGCGCGCGCAGCTTCTACGCCCCGCTGCTGACGCTGCTGGAGGATCCCGAGCCGGCGGTCCGCCTGGCCGCCCTGCGCTCCGCCGCGCAGCTGGGCGCCCGCGCGCTGGTGCCCTCGCTCGTCTCCCTCCTCGACGAGCCGCGGCTGGCCCGGGAGGCGCAGCGGGCCCTCGTGGCCTGCCTGGAGGACGAGCCCCGGGCCATCCTGGAGCCCCTGCGCTCGCCGACCACCTCCGCCCGCCAGCGGATCGGCCTGGTGCAGGCGCTGAGCGGGCTGGGCACGGCCGGGCGCGCCCTGCTGGACGGCCTGCTGCTGGACCCCACGGACCGCGTTCGGGGGGCGGCGGCGCGTGCGCTCCGGCTCTCGGGCGGGGCGGTGGAGGCGTCGACGGTGCCCCGGAGCCTGGATCAGGAGGAGGCGACGATCGGTCGGCTGGCCCAGAGCTGCGCGGCCCTCATGGACGACGCCCCTCACACCGCCGCCGCCTTGCGCGATCGGCTCGACGAGGCCCTGGACCGCGTCCTGGATCTGCTGGGGCTGCAGTCGCCCACCTTGCAGCCGGACCTGCTGCGCGAGTCGATCCGCTCCCGGGATCGTCGGGTGGCCGCCAACGCCCTGGAGCTCCTGGACAACGTGGTCGACCCGGCCCGCCGTGCCCTGGTGCTGGCGTTGGCGGAGCGGGATCTGCCGGCCCTGGTCGCGCAGGCCCAGGCCCGGGGATCGGAGCGGTCGCCACCGTCGGAGGTGGTCCTGGCGGGCATGGCGGCCGACGGGGACCCCTGGCTGCGGTCCTGCGCCCTGTTCGACGGGGAGGGCTCGGGCTTCCATGCGCTGGTGCGCGCCGCGCTGGCCGACCCCGACCCGCTGGTGGTGGAGACGGCCCGCGCGACGGCGCGGCGCATGGGCCTGGCCGAGGCCGAAGACTGGGAGACGACGATGGCGATGACGACGCTGGAGAAGGTGCTCTTCCTCAAGAGCATCCCGCTGTTCGCCACCCTGCACGGGGAGACCCTGGCCCAGATCGCGCCCATCGCGCAGGAGGTGCGCTGCGGCGTGGGCGAGTGCTTCATCCGCGCCGGCGAGCGGGGCGACTGCCTCTACGTCGTCGTGGACGGCGAAGTCGACGTGCGATCGTCCGAGGACACCATCGCCACCGCGGAGAGCCGGTCCATCATCGGCGAGCTGGCCGTGCTGGCCCACCGACCCCGCAACACCGACTGCGTCGCCCTCACCGACCTGCTGCTGCTGCGCATCGACAAGGAGGACTTCTGGGCGCTGCTGGAAGAACGGCCCGAGCTGTCCACCGGCGTGCTGCGGCAGATCATCGATCGCTACGTGTGATGGGAGGGGCGCGGCCTGCTGGGGGCGCGCTGCGGTCTCCCGACCCCTGAGTCGGAGCCGGGAGACCGCGGTGCGGCTCGGCTACTTGCCCGACTTCTTGGTGCCGGCGGCCTTCGTGCCGGCCTTGCCGCTGCCCGAGCCGTCCTTGGCCTTCTGGGCCGCGGTGGTGCCGGACTTCGGTCGCCCGGCGTCGGGCTTGACCTCGGCCTTCTCATCGCCTTCGCTCTGGCCGTTGGCGGTGGTGGCGGGGGTGGGGCCCGCGTGGGTGGCGTCGCCGCTGGTCGGGTTCCCCAGGTTGCTGAGGTCCACCATCAGGTGCCCCTCGCAGGTCCCGGCGTCCATGCCCTTGACCCGGATCTCGAACTTCTGCATCTCGGCCGAGAGCACGACCAGGCCTTCAGCGTTCGTCTTCTGGGGGGCGACCTGCTGGCCGTCGGGTCCGCGCGCTTCGACCATCACGCCTTCCTGCGCGGTGCCGCCGTCGGTCACGATGACCTTGCAGTCGCCAGCGAAGGCGGTGGTGGGAACGGCGATTCCGGCGCACAGGCCGGCGGTCAGCATCAGCTTCTGGATCGAGTTCATGGGGGTCCTCCTCAGTTCAGCCCGC
The DNA here is from genome assembly GCA_937907595.1 of uncultured Pseudomonadota bacterium. Lineage (GTDB taxonomy): Bacteria > Myxococcota_A > UBA796 > UBA9615 > UBA9615 > CALCXL01. The sequence goes on along the minus strand of CALCXL010000743.1, from coordinate 65 downwards.
CCCCCGGAATCTTGAGCCCCGGGTAGAAACCCCGATTTTGGGCTGGCGAAGCTGGCGAGCGGACC
>CALCXL010000742.1 GCA_937907595.1 uncultured Pseudomonadota bacterium | reverse complement strand
GCGGCGGGGGCAGGGGAGCGCTGGCCGGCGGCGGGGCGGGAGGCTGGGCAGGGGGCGGCGCGGGGGCCTGGGCAGCGGGCGCCGCTGAGGCCTCTCCCTCCTGGACCACCAGCCCGCGCGCATGCAGCTGCTCCCGGACCTCGTCCGGATAGGAGATGGTGATCACCGTCCCGCAGTTGCAGCGGTACTTCTTGCCTTCGGGCGGCAAGGGCGGCTGCATGCGGTAGACGGCGCCGCAGCTGGGACAGCGCGTTCGCAAGATCATCGGCGTTTCGGGGCTCCCGGGGGGCGAGGCTCTTTTAGGGATCAGCCCCCCGTGAGTCAATGGAATGCCGGTCTGCTGCGTCGAAGGATCGAAACGGGGGAACAGCGAAGGGCCTCGCGGGGTCGCAAGCCTTGCAGATCCCCAGCCGCGCACCCAAGATCCGCACATGGCGAGACACGAATGGCGTTGATGACCAGCTCGACCCGGGCCCTGCCCGCCCCGCTGCCCCCTCTGGCCCCCCTCTTTGGAGCGCGCATGACCAGGAAGCTGGCGGTTGCCCTCGCGCTCGTGGTGGCCACCGCCGCGGGTTCGGTCCTCCTCTCAGCCCGCAACGCGCAGGACCCCCTGGGCGGCTCATCGCCGCTGCAGCTGGTCACTCAGCGCTTCGGGACCGACGAGTACGATCTCAAGTCCCTGCACTACTTCCGCATGGCCGCCCACAAGGTCAACACGGAGTACGTGGACCCCACGCGCGTCGACGCCGACGAGATGCTGGGCTCCTGCCTGGATCGCCTGGGCCACCTCATCCCCGAGTTCCTCTGGTCTCGACCCCCGGGCAGCTCCACCCTGAAGCTCACCATGGGCTCGCAGTCCACCGAGCTGGTGGCGCCGCGGGTGCAGAGCCTGTCCGAGCTGACGTCGCTGCTGTCCCAGGCCGCGGCCTTCATCGACAAGCACCTGGAGGACGACGTCGAGCGCCCCCAGGTCGAGTACGCCCTCATGAACGGGATGCTGGCCACGCTGGATCCCCACAGCGTGTACATCGACCCCGAGGCCTACAACGAGATGTCGATCACCAACAAGGGTCACTTCGGCGGCCTGGGGATCACGATCGGCATCCGCGATGGGGGGCGCCTGACGATCCTCTACCCCCTGGAGGACACGCCGGCGTACCGCGCGGGCCTCAAGGCGGGCGATCGCATCGACCGCATCGGCAGCGAGTCGACGGTGAACATGGGCCTGCAGGAAGCGGTCTCGAAGCTGCGCGGCGAAGTGGGCACGCAGGTCACGATCACGGTCTCCGACGGCGAGGGCCCCGACCGGGAGGTGACCGTCACCCGGGACCGCATCGACGTGCCCAGCGTCAAGTTCGCCTACGCGGGCGACGGCGTCGGCCTGGTGCAGGTCAAGCACTTCGCCCAGGACACCTACGACAAGATCGAAGACGCCATCGACGAGCTGGGCGATGCGTCCGCGGCGGACAACCAGGGCGAGCTCAAGGGCCTGATCCTGGACCTCCGGGACAACCCGGGCGGCTACCTGCAGCAGGCCATCCAGGTGGCGGACAAGTTCCTGCGCACCGGGGTCATCGTCTCCACGGACCTCCTGGCGGGCCGGGAGAAGGACGTCAGCTACGCCCGCACCTTCGGGACCGAGGGCAAGCTGCCGCTGGTGGTGCTCGTCAACGAGGGCTCGGCGTCGGCCTCGGAGATCGTGGCCGGAGCCCTCAAGCGCCAGGATCGCGCGCCGGTCTTCGGGGTGCGCACCTTCGGCAAGGGCTCCGTGCAGAACCTGTACGACCGCGACTTCAACGAGGGCGCGCTCAAGCTGACCATCGCGCAGTACCTGACCCCGGGCGAGCACAGCATCCAGGGCACCGGCATCGACCCCGACGTCGAGCTCCGGCCCGCGCGGGTCACCAACGAGGACGGCGATCTGTCGGTGCAGATGTTCTGGCAGGACTTCGAGCTTCGGGAAGAGGATCTGGACAACCCCTTCGACTGGGGCACGGCCGACGACGCCTCCGAGCGCTTCGTGGCGGTCTACGCCGATCCGAAGCGTTGGAGCCCCGCCGACCGGGACCGGGAGCCCACGCCCGCGGACGAGCTGGAGCACTTCGAGGTCCAGGCGGCCAAGGCCGTGCTGCTGGCCAACCCCTCGCCCAAGCGCAGCCAGATGCTGGAGGGCGCCCCGGAGGTCCTGACCCGGCTGTTCGCCGAGCGCGAGCAGCTGCTGCGCAAGGAGCTGCTGGAGCACGGCATCGACTGGACCGCGGCCCCGCCCGGCAAGGCCTCCAAGACCCCGGCCCGCGTGGCGGTCGAGCTGGTCGTGGGCTCGGAGAGCGGCCTGCTGACCCCCGGCGTCAAGACCGGCATCACCCTGCGGGTCACGAACCGCGGCGACGCCCCCATCCACCGGCTGCGCGCCGTCACCGAGGGCGACCTGATGCGCGGCCGGGAGTTCGCCTTCGGCCTGGTCCAGCCCGGGGAGACCCGGGAATTCACCGTGGACATCACCCTGGTGGACTGGCTGCACGCCCAGACCAACGAGGTCACCTGGCACTTCTTCTCGGCGGGGGGAGCGCCGCCGGTGCCCTTCGTGGGCCGCCTGCAGGTGGAGGAGGTCCCGCACCCCCGCTTCGCGTACAGCTGGCAGGTGATCGACGACGGCAGCGGCACCAGCCAGGGCAACGGCGACGGCCTGGTGCAGGCGGGCGAGGCCATCGACCTGCTGGTGACGGTCAAGAACATCGGCGACGGCCCCACCTCCGACCTCTGGCAGGCCGACCGAACCGGCGAGCCCGTGGACAAGAAGCAGGGCCAGCTCCGGCTCAGCAACAAGTCGGGCGAGTCGCTCTTCCTGGTGGAGGGCAGCGCGGAGTTCAGCCTGCGCCCAGGCGAACAGACGGACGCCCGCCTGCACTTCCGCGTGGCCGACTCGGTGATGCCGCCTGAGGTGATCAAGGGCCGCCTCAACGTCGTCGACACCCGCTTCTACGTCAGCCTGGCGTCGGACATGGAGCTGCCCGTGCACCCCGCGGGCGAGGCTCTCACCCTGGCCGCCAAGCGGATCAAGCCCAAGAAGGGCGTGCTCTCCGTGCGCGGCGGCGCGGCCGAGGAGGCCCCCGTGGTGGGCCGGCTCAGCCAGCCGGTGGAGTCGGACGCGCGCCTGGGCGGCTGGCTGCGCGTGCCCATGGGCACCACCCACGGTTGGGTGGCGGCGGCCGACGTCGTCTCCGCTGGCCGCGGCGATGAGCCGGTCGCGGTGGCTCCCTGGCTGTCCAACTCGCCCCCGGTGCTGCGGCTCGCGTCGTCCCCCGGTCGGTCGATCCTGGTGGGCGACGAGCTCGTGGTGGACGGCGTGGTGCTGGACGACGCCGAGGTGAAGGACGTCTACGTCTTCGTCAACGGCCGCAAGGTCGGCTACCAGGTCACGGCCCAGGCCGGTCCCCGCGCCGACTTCTCCTTCACCGTGCCCCTGGAGCCCGGGGAGAACACCATCACCGTGCGGGCCCGCGACGATCAGGACCTCATCGGGGAGGTCCTGGTGGGCGTCTACCGCGAGGCGGCGACGGCGGCGGTGTCCACGCCCCCCTCGGACACCGTCACCCCCTGATCCCCGGGGGGCATGAACCCGGACCGCAGCCGGATCGGCCCGGGATCTGCCAGACTTGCTGCCGTGGCCCAGGACCCCTCCCAGACCGATCCCGACCTCACCGCGGAGACCTTGCCTGACCGGCCGGGTCCCCCCGCGTCGCAGTCCCTGGGGGACACCACCCCCCTGCAGCCCTCGCCGTCGCTCTTGAGCGCCCTGGACGCCCAGCCCGCGCGGGGCACGGTCGGGGCGACTCGCCCCATGGTCGCACGCAAGGTGATGCTGGGCGGGACCCGGGGCGGCGGGGAGAAGGGTGACCTGCTCGAGGAGGCCTGCCGACGCCTGCGGGTGGCGATCACGGCGGTGCTGTTCGGGCTGGGCCTGGCCGTGGTCGCGCTCCCCTTCGTGCAGCCCAACGCCGGCGGCGTGCGCGACGGTCTGGCGCGCCCCTTCTGGACCATCCCCGTGGCGCTGTTGGCCTCCGCCATCGTGTGGGCGGTGACCGGTCGTAAGGAGCTCCCCGCGCGACGGCGGCTCGACGCCGGGCTGGTCTACCTGGTCGTCGTCTGCGCGCTGATGTCGCTGTTCACGCACTGGCTGCCCTACGACGACAAGCTCGACATCGTGCGCGGGCCCTCCGGCGTGGCCCTGGCGGTGCTCGCCTTCGCCACCATCGTTCCGGTGCCCCCCCGTCGGCTGGCGGCCGCGGCCCTGATCGCAGCGGCCACGGACCCCCTGGCGCTCGTGGTCAGCTTCGCCCTGGGCAACCCGGTCCCCCGGCCCACCTTCTGGCTGTGGCTCTTCCTGCCGACCTTCGGCGCGGTGGCGGTGGCGGTGGTGGCGTCGGGCACGCTCTACGACCTGAGCGAGCGGCTGGATCGCGCGCGGCAGATGGGCGCCTACTCCCTGGAGCGTCTCCTGGGGGCCGGCGGCATGGGGGAGGTCTGGAAGGCCGCTCACCGCAGCCTGGCGCGGCCCGCGGCCATCAAGCTCATCCGCGCTGATCGCCTGGGCGACGACCCCGAGCAGGCCGAGCGGGTGCGTCGCCGCTTCGAGCGCGAGGCCCAGGCCACGGCGATGCTCCAGTCGCCCCACACCATCGCCGTCTACGACTTCGGCGTGGCCGACGACGGCTCCTTCTATTACGTCATGGAGCTCCTGGACGGCATGGACCTGGGGCAGCTGGTGGAACTGGACGGCCCCATGTCCCCGGCGCGCGTGGTGCACCTCCTGCTGCAGGCCTGCCACTCCCTGGGGGAGGCGCACGCCCACGGCCTGGTCCACCGGGACATCAAGCCGGCCAACCTCTACGTCTGCCGCCGCGGCGGGGAGCTGGACTTCGTCAAGGTGCTGGACTTCGGCATCGTCAAGCTGCCCTCGGACGTGGAGCAGACGCAGCTGACCGAGGAGAACGCCGTCTCCGGGACCCCCGCCTTCCTCCCCCCGGAGGTGGCGAAGGGGCTGCAGGTGGACGGCCGCGCCGACATCTATTCGCTGGGCTGCGTCGCCCACTTCCTGCTCACCGGCGGGCTGCTGTTCCCGGGCATGAACGCCATGGCGATGCTGCTGGCTCACGTGCAGCAGGCTCCGCCCGCGCCCTCCAGCCGGGCCGACGTGCCGGCCGACGTGGACGCGGTGGTGTTGGCCTGCCTGGCCAAGGACCCCTTCGATCGCCCCCAGACCTGCGAGGAGCTGCGGGATCGCCTCCTGGCCACCGGGGTCGCGGGGCAGTGGACCCAGGACGAGGCGACACGCTGGTGGGCGGCGCACGACGACTCGCCGGCCGCCGTCGCCGCGGGCTTCGCCGATACGGAGATCATCGGCTGACAACCGTGCGCCCCTGTGCGAGCGTTCGCCGCCACCCAAGGATTGGAATCCGCATGCCCACGCCGCTTCGTCCCGTCGCCCTGAGCCTCGCCGCCGCCCTCCTCTTCGGAGCCGGCTGCGCTCCCGAGCCCACCTGCAGCAGCCAGCCCGACGAGGACATCATCGGCTTCCAGGTGACGGTGGAGACCGGCAGCGACGCCACCGACGCCGACATCTTCTTCTGCATCACCCGCGTGACCGACGCGGCCCGGGACTGCGTGCAGCTGGGCATCGAAGGCGTCGACGACTTCGACAGCGGCTCCACCGAGGACTACACCGTGGACCTTGCCGTGGACGCCGGGGACCTGGACCGCCTGTGGATCGAGAACCGCGGCGACGCCCCGCTGTTGTCCAACGACGGCGACGACTGGATCCTCCAG
>CALCXL010000741.1 GCA_937907595.1 uncultured Pseudomonadota bacterium | reverse complement strand
GCGGCGGCCATCTCGGCCCGCGGGTCGGTGGTGTGCTCCAGGTAGTGGCTCATGGAGACGGCGTCGAAGGAGCCCGCCAGCCCCTCCGCGAGGTCGGGGAACAGCCCCCGGTGGGCCGCGTCCAGCCAGCCCCTGCGCTCGGCATCCAGCACGCTGTCGCTCAGGTCAAGCCCCTCGAAGCGGCAGTCGGGCAGCAGCTCGCGTCCGCGCGCGCAGAAGTGTCCGTGGCCGCAGCCCACGTCCAGCCAGCGCTCGGGCTGCCCGTGGGCCAGCACCGCGCCCGCGCGCTCTGCGTAGGGCTGGGCCGAGGAGGCGAACAGCGTCTCCAGGTCCTCGCCGCCCAGGCCGTCGTAGAAGTCGCGGTAGTAGAAGTCCAGGCCCTGCAGGGAGAGGCGCGGGTTCTGGAAGAGGTGGCCGCAGCCCGCGCACTCGTCCAGGGTGAAGCGGCCCGGCTTGCCCTGCCAGAGATCCACCGTGCTCAAGGCCCGGCGCAGGTCCCCGCCCTCGCAGAGGGGGCAGGTGCTGCGGCGGGGATCGAAGAACCGCTCCACGCCCCCCTCGAGCAGCTCGGCGTAGACCGGCCGCAGGGCTTCGGCTTCCGCCCGGCGGAGGCGGCGGGAGGGGGCGACGACGCAGCGCAGCCAGCGCCCGATCTGCCAGGGCAGCCGGATCACCGGGCTGAAGACCAGCGCCGCGGCCGGGACGGTCAACGGGCCCCGCCCCAGCGCCACGATCTGCTGCAGCAGGTAGAGGATCAGCGCGACGCTGCCCGCCCAGGGCGCCAGCCACGGACCGGCGAGCAGGAGCCCGATCATCATGGGCGGACCGACCACCAGGGCCTGGTCGGCGTTGAGCGCCTCCTCCAGGCCCGCGCGGTCGGTGAAGGGGTCCGGCCCCTGCAGCCCGGCGTCGGGGGCGATGGCGACGGCGCTTCGACCGTAGCGTGCCAGCTTTTTCTGCAGCGCGATCAGGGCCGCGCCGTCGTCCAGGCGGGCGGGCACATCCAGGGCGGATCGCTCCAGGGCGTCGCGCCGGATCAGGGTGGCCCAGCCCGTCGCCTCCTTCGCCTCCAGCCAGTCGTCGCGTCGCTGGGCGCGGTCCAGGACGAAGCCCGCCATCCAGGCGTAGCCCACGGTGCAGCGCTCGGGGACGAGGTGCAGGACGTCGACGTCGTGCTGATCGGCCCAGGCTGCGGCCCGTCGGAGCTGATCTTCCGAGGGCCGCGCGGCTGGGCCCAGGACGGAGACGAAGCCCTCACCGTCGCCGTCTGCAGAAGCCGCGGGGAGCCGCCGGAGGGCCGCCCCAACCCGGGCGCCGCCTGCGAACATGCGGAGCGCCAGGAGCGCCCAGAGAACCTCTGTTACCACCACGGTGGGCAATCCTTGCACGCCACGCCTTGCACCCCCCCGCGTCTTGAACGAAAATCGCGCTCCCGTCGCGACAGCGGCGGCGGTGGACGGGGAGGGGATCCCGTTCCCGGCATCCCCGGAGGGTCTCTTTGAGCCGCGAGTACCTCGGCAGAGGATGGACATTTCCCGTGCGACCGCGCGAAGACGGCGGTGGCGTGGAGATGTCCTCTCACGAGCGGAACATCATCGAATCCATCCACCTCATCCTGAACACGCAGCCCAGAGAGCGTCAGATGCTCCCCGAGTTCGGCTGCGGACTGGCGGACCTGATCTTCAACACGAACACGGCCCAGACCCGGCACGAGGCGGAGTCGATGATCCGCACGGCGCTGGGGCGCTGGGAGCCGCGGATCGACGTCGACAAGGTGACGGCCAAGCCCGACGCCTCCGACAACAACCGGATCCGCATCAACGTCGAGTACACGGTGCGCAAGAGCAACAACCACCAGAACCTGGTGCACCTGCTGCAACTGCAGGAGTTCTACGATGCCGATTGACGCGCCGAACCTCGACGACCTGACCTACAAGGAGATCGTCGAGCGGGCCAAGCAGCTCATCCCCGTCTACTGCCCGGAGTGGACGAACTTCAACGACTCGGACCCGGGCATGACCCTGGTCCAGCTGTTCGCGTGGATGACGGAGATGGTCATCTACCGTCTCAACCGCGTCCCCGACTCCACCTACATCCACTTCCTCAACTTCATCGGCGAGCGCCAGGGCGCCGCCCTTCCCGCGCGCGCGCTCGTCAGCTTCCAGAAGGTCAACGACAAGACCGGCCCGGTGCAGGTGCCGAAGCTGACGGAGGTCGCCACCGTCCAGACCGAGGACGTCGACGAGGTCCGCTTCCTGACCACACGCGGCCTGAGCGTCTGCGCTCCCCGGCTGGATCGCGTCATCGGCCTGCAGATCGAAGGACGGGACGACTCCACCCGGGAGGTCCTGGCCATCGAGCGGATCATCCCGCCGGACCCGGAGAACGGCCCCCTGGTCTACGAGCTGGGCGAGCAGGCGGGCAGCAACGCCGGCCTCCCCCTGCTGGACCCGGACGCCGACCGCAACAACCTCGCCGCGAACATCTACGACCAGTTCCTCTACATCGGCCACAACCTGCTGGAGCGGCTGCACACCG
>CALCXL010000740.1 GCA_937907595.1 uncultured Pseudomonadota bacterium | reverse complement strand
GTCCACGGTGAAGGAGCTGGCCAGGGTCTCCACGCCGTCCAGGCAGAGCAGCGTCAGCTCGACCGGCGTGTTGTCGACGTGCGCGGCGTCCAGATCGAAGGAGAAGTCGCCGTCGGAGCCCCGCAGCTCCCCGGCGCCGATGGGGGTTGAGCCGAAGGTGACCGGGTCGGCGTCTACGTTGCTGACGTGGGGGTCCGAGCTGCCCATGGCGCAGGCGACGGGGCCGGCGCTGGCGCTGCCCGAGTTGAGCAGGGACAGGCTCTCGATCTGCACGGTGCCGCCGGGGGCCGCGGGGTCGGGGATGGTGTCCATGCCGACGACGCTGAAGGCCGGAGGCTCGGGGATGCGGACCAGGACCTCGCCGCCCGCGGGCACGTCCAGGGGGCCGGCGTCCAGGGCCGAGGCGCTGGTGGGCTCGCCGCCGACGGTGAACAGGACGCCGTCGAGGGTGGCGGGCAGGTCGCCGGCGTTGGTGGCGCGCAGGAACCAGCGGCGCGCGCCCGGGCCCGGGGGCAGGACGGCGGCGTGATCGGTGATGGTGAACTGCCAGAAGCCCGAGCTCTGGTCGGCCGTGTCGGTGCCCACCGAGAAGTCGGGGTTGGCGGGGAAGCCGTAGCCCAGCTCCAGGTCCAGGCGCGCGTCCCCGCCGGCCGTCCAGTCGACGCGTACGCTGCTCTCCTGGCCCATGAGCAGGCGGATCGGCACCGTCCAGCGGTGCTCGGCGTCGTCCTCCACCACCAGGGCGAAGTCCAGGTAGGCGTTGTCCGGGTGGGTGGAGGCCACGTCGAACACGAAGGGCGCGGAGCCCACCTCCGTGGCGCCGGGCTCCAGGGAGGCGTAGGTGGCGACGTCGTTGACGAGGGTGAGGCCCGGGTCCGCCGTCGTCAGCGTGGCCGTGAGGTCGCTGGCCCCGTAGGCGTCGGAGTGGTTGATGAGGGTGACGTCCAGGGTCACGCCGTTGCTGCCGGGCTGCACGTCGTCGGACAGGCCCGACGTGGAGTCCAGGGCCAGATCCGCCAGGGGCGCGCCGACGTAGAAGTCGTCCACCTGCCAGCGGGAGGCCGATCCGCCCTCGTAGTAGAGGCCGACGTAGACGCGATCGGCGCCGGCGAACTCCGTGAGATCGAACCAGTCCGAGCTGCCCCAGGAGGAGGCGGGCAGGGGCAGGTCGGCGATCAGCTGGTAGTCGCCGATGGCGGGGTCCGGCGATCCCGTGGAGACGTAGAGGCCGTGGGTCTCCGCGCAGATGCCCGACTCCAGGCGCTTCTCGAACCAGCGCACCGCCACCGTGTCCTTGCCGCGCAGGTCCAGGGGCGGCGTGATCAGCCAGTTCTTGCGCAGGATGCTCCCCTCCCCCTCCGGCGGCGGGCAGTCCCACAGGAACGGGATGCCCTCGGAGTGGCTGGCCGAGCAGCGGCCCGACAGGGGCGATTGGGGGCGCAGGCGCCAGGCGTGGGTGGACTGGGGGAAGCCCTGGATGTCGGCGGTCCAGCCCAGCTGGCTGAGGTCTTCGGTGCCGCAGTCCTCGCCGCCGAGCTCGAAGTCGGTGCTGTAGGGCACCGGGGTCAGGTCCAGCTGGGTGGTGAAGGTGAAGAACTGATCGGGGGCGCCAACGGGCTCCGTGCGCTGCTCCTGGCAGCCGTCGTCGACGTCCTTGGCGACCACGTACCAGTCCACGCCGGGGTCGGTGATGCCCACGCCGGGGATGGAGCCGACCCAGAACTCGGGCTGCTCGGGCACCTGGCTCAGGAACAGGTTCTGCCAAGGCGCCGGGCTGGCGGTCTGGCGGTACCAGAGGGTGACGGTGGAGACGCCGTCGCCGTCGGTGACCTGCGCGCCCACGTCCACCGGGAAGCCGACCGGCTGGCCGTCCTCCACCGCCAGGACGGCGACCTCGGGCGGGCCGTCGTTCTCACACGGGGTGGGTTCAGGGGTGGCGTCGTCGTCGTCGCCGGTGGGGCAGCCGGCGAGCGCCAGCGGCAACAGCAGATAGAACAGCCGCTTCATGAAGCTCCCTGGCCTCCTACTGGTATTCCCAGCAGGGGGCGAAGCACTGGTAGGACACGGTGACGTCGCCGGTGGTGCGCACGCGCCCGCAGGTGTAGCCCTGGGGGCAGCTCTGGCCGCCGGAGCAGTCCACGCCGCACCAGGTGGTCTGGCCGCTGCCGCCCAGCCGCACGCAGACGTTGTTGGGCGAGCCACAGTCGTCGTTGGATTCGCAGGCGCGGCAGTAGAAGCCGCCGGCCGGGATGCAGTCGCCCGACAGCACGTCGCAGAACTCGCCGAAGTTGCAGTCCAGGGCAGTGCTCCGGCAGCCGGTGACGACGCACTGGCGCTGCTCCTGGTCGCAGAGCTCGGTGGGCAGGCAGTCCCGGTCGTTGAGGCAGCCCGGCGTGCACTGGCCCGCGCTGGGGTCGCACCAGGACTCGATGGCGCAGTCCAGGGACGAGGTGCAGCTCTGGGTGACGCAGGCGCCGGTGTCGCTGCAGATGTCGCCGTCGGGGCAGTCCGTGTGCTCGGTGCAGGACGACGTGGAGGTCTGGCACGCGGACAGGGGCAGCGCGAGGAGGGCGAGGAGGGCGAGCAGCAGGCGCATCACAGCTCCTCCCCGGGGGTCTGGTCGGCGGGCGGCACGGTGGCGCGCTCGTAGAAGACGATGAGGGTGCTGCCCTCGGGGGGGACCGAGTCGGCCGCGAAGGAGATCTTGTTGTCGATGGGGTCGAACTCGAAGCCCTCGGTGACGCGGTTGGCCTCGATCTGCTCGTCCAGGTACAGCTCGATGCTGTCGATGCGCGGCCAGGCCGTCAGGTAGAAGACCGTGCGCAGGCCCGAGATGTTGAGGCCGAGCTCCCGGACCAGCCCGCTGAACTCCTCCGCGCAGATGGAGGTGACCACCCCACCGCTGCGCACCGCCACGTCGATGTACCGGTTGCCGGCGTCGATGGGGTACGGGTTGTCGCAGTTGGCGCTGGTCAGGCAGTCGATGTCGTCGCAGTCGTCCAGCCCGTCGCCGTCGTTGTCCAGGCAGTCGCCGCAGGTCTGGTGCCCCTCCATGCTCAGCTCCGGCTGGCACAGCCAGTAGGAGGCGCAGTCGGGGTCGTCGCAGCCGCGCAGCTCGTTCTGCAGGGTGGTGGCGTCGTCGACGTCGGGCCCGTCCAGGTTGTAGACGCCGCCGCTCTGCTCATCGAAGACGACGTTGAGGTCGCAGCGCTCCTTGTAGTCGATGAGGGCGCGGCCGCCGACGTTGAGGCAGAGCTCCTCGAAGGAGTCGTGGGTGAAGCAGGAGGGGTCGTCGCAGTCGCGCAGGAAGTTCGGGAACTGCCCGCCCTGGTGCACGAGCTCGCCGTCGGTGCAGCTGATCTCCCCGCAAAGGGCGAACTGGTCGACCAGGCAGTCCACGTCGACGCAGTCCATGTCGCCGTCGTTGTCGTTGTCGATGCCGTCGCTGCAGTCCAGCTCCCGGCAGTGGCCCAGGAAGTTGCAGTCCGCGTCGTCGCAGTCGGCCACGCCGTCGTTGTCGTTGTCGATGCTGTCCGTGCAGTCGGTCTCCGGGGGCACGATCGTGCACTGCCAGGCCGAGGCGCAGTCGGGGTCCTCGCAGTCGATGAGGCCGTCGCCGTCCTCCTCGTCCAGGCCGTCGATGCAGTTGGGCACGTAGGGCGCGGGCTGAAGGCAGCCGTCGGGCGGCTCCCCCACCACGGCGGAGAGGTTGACCAGGGTGTCGTCGCGGTAGCCGGCGTCGCCCTTGAGGCCCTTGAAGAAGGTCAAGAACTCGCCCACGGGGCGGGCCGAGCCGTCCTCCTCGTCGGAGACGAAGACGATGGACAGGGCCGCGTCGTCGCGCAGGAAGCCCGCGTTCTCGTTGCTGAGGATGGGCTCGGAGAGGGCCGCCTCCGCCGCCATGAGCCCCCGCTCGAAGCCGGAGCCCGTGGCGCAGACCTTCACGTTGTCCACGAACGTGCTGCGGGCGGTCTCCAGGTCCATGGCCGACGTGATCAGCTTGGTCTCGCCGACCAGCCGGCCCGACTGCGTCTCGTCGACCATGTCCGTGGTGACCACGCCGATCTGGTAGTCGACGTCGGCCTGCAGGAACTGCTCGATGAAGTTCTCAAAGTTGGCGGCGAGCTTGTTCTGCTCGTCGATCATGGAGCAGGAGTTGTCGACGACGAGCAGGACGTCGACCTTCTTGCGCACCAGCTGCTCGAAGGAGTCCACCTGCGTGTTGATGCGCAGCGTGGGCTCGACGTCGTCGCAGGAGGGCGCCCACATCATCAGGGTGCCCAGGACGGCGCCGAGGCCGGCAAGGGTCAGCAGGTCACGTCTTGGCATGGGGGTCCGACTCAATTGCTCAGCTGACCGAGCTGGTAGCGGAGGACGTCACGGGCCTCCTCCGAGATCTGCGCTTCGTTGTGATACGACGTGAAGATCACCACGCCCTGGCCCACCACGGCGGAGAAGACGAGGGGCACGGACGGCAGGGTGACGTAGGCGCCGGTCTCCGGGTCGTCGACGACGACGTCGGCCTCCACCAGCACCGTCACGTCGTCCGACACCGACTCCGCCACGGCCCACACGCCGTAGTTGAACTCGACCTCGATCTCCGAGCCCTCAGGCACCTCCATGAAGGCGGCCAGGCCGGCGTCCACCACCCGGGCGGCCACCACCTGGGCGGTGCCGCGCTGCGCGTCGTCCAGCTCGGTGTCGTCGCCGACCCAGTCGACCAGATCGGGCCAGGCCCGCTCCATGAGGTCGTAGGTCCAGTCGCTGAAGTAGAGGCGGCGGCCCAGCTCGCCCTGGTCGCGCACGTTGGTGACGACGGTGTTGTCCGAGACCAGGTGGTCGTCCGCCACCACGCCGTTGTACTCGCGCACGTTGACGCCGCGCATGCCGTCGCTGAAGAAGATGGTGTCGAAGCCGCCCAGGCCGCCGTCGTAGGGATCGCTGCGCAGCAGGTCCTCCACGGTGCCGTTGAAGACCTCCGCCACGTCGATGTCGTGCTCGAAGTGCGGGCCGCTGATGTAGCCGTCGTAGATGGACAGCTCCGCGGCGATGGCCGTGGTCTGGCTGACCTCCTGGATCAGCTGCTCCACGGTGTCGAAGTCGCCGGTGACGATGGCCGTGGCGCCGAAGTTGAGGACGTTGAGGTCCACGTCGTCGTCGCAGCCGACCGTGCCCAGGAGCAGGGAGAGCAGGAGCGTGGCGCGCATCATTCCTCCGCCTCGTCGCCTTCGGAGCGCAGGATCATGAAGCCGCTGTAGCCCAGGCCCGAGCGGCCCTGGTTCTCCACGCCCACCTGGCCCTGGCCGAAGTCGAAGAACCACTTGGGCTCGTCCACCCCCGCGCCGAAGCCGAAGTTGCCGGCGCCCTCGGGCACCTGCTCGAACCACTCGGGGCCGAAGGTCCACTCGCCGTCGTCCCAGGGCAATACGACCAGCTGCCAGGCCACCTCGTCGATGTCCGTGGTGCTGTAGGACAGGCTCATGCCGGCCACGTCGTAGGTCTGTCCGGGGGTCCAGCGGACCTCCAGATCCTCATTGGGGTCGTGGGTGAAGTTGTTGCAGAGCTGGGGCTCCAGGAGCTGGAAGTCCGACGGCAGCGTGAACAGCGCGTCCTCCTTCGTGAACGCCGGGATCTGCGTGGGATCCTCCGAGCCGTCGGCCACCAGGTCGTAGGCCGTGTAGCCGAACTTGTAGTCGTCCAGCGTCAGCGGGAACTCCGGCACGTAGACCACCTCCTGGGTGAAGGTGTTGACCTGCCGCTGCAGGACGATCGTGTTGAGATCGCTCTGCAGGTAGACCTGCGGGCCCGCGTCGCAGGTGGGCGTGGGCGGGCAGTCCGAGCCGCCGCTGGGCGGGTTGATGACGTGGTTGATGTCGAACGGCATCACCGGCGGGCCCGGGGGGCTGCCGCAGGGCGGGTCCAGGGGGGTGAAGAAGACGGCCGAGGCCGACACGTTCTCGTTCACCTCGCAGGTGTCGTTGTTGAACGAGCGGCCGACGTTGAAGCCGAAGCTCACGCCGGGGTTGTCGTTGCAGTCGATGGGCACGTCCCGGACCTCGAAGCCCTCGTGCAGGATGACCTCCTCCAGGATCGCGAACTCGCCGGGCTCCGAGCAGTTGTCCCCGTCCTCGTCCGTGCGCTCGATGGTGTAAACGCGGACGTCGTACTTGCCGGCCAGCGCGCCGTTGCTGATGCGCATGGTGCCGGTGCCGACGGTGGGGTTGCTGACGTTGAGGATGCCGCCGGGCTCCACCGTGTCCTGGCACCAGGGGTAGAACTCCTCGACGCAGATCGACGTGCTCAGGTCCGCGTAGGTCCAGCGGGTGCCGGGTGGCACGCAGCCCAGGGGGTTGTTGTCCGACCACTCGTCGTAGGGGTCGATGGTCCCGGGCTTGGCCTCGAAGTGCGTGTTGGAGCCGATGATGCTGAAGGCCAGCGTCTCCCCCTGGTTGCCCGCCGCGGGGTCGATGGCGATGGCGATGGAGGAGCGCTCGATGAAGAAGGCGTCGTTGGCGCGGTAGACCACGGGGCCGTTGGTGACGGCGACGTCGTGCCAGCCCGGGTCCGCGCGCTGGTCCACGCTGATGGAGGCGGTGGCGTGGGTGAAGTCGTCCACCTGCACCCAGTTGACGTAGACGCCGGGGCCCATGTCGATCCAGGCCCCGTCCTGCAGCGTGGTGTTGAAGCCGACGATCTGCACCTGCAGCGTCTCCCCCAGCCGGGCGCGATCGGGGGTGATGGACACGTCGCCGGGCTGGATCAGGAAGCCCTCGTCGCCGTCGAAGGACAGGCTGGCGGGCTCCATGGCCTCCCCGTCGGGGTCGCGGCGATCGAAGGAGATCGTGACGTCCTGGTAGCCCAGGGTGGCAGCGGGATCGATGCTGACGGCCACGGTGGCGTCGTTCGGGCCGACCACGACGATGTCCCCCACCTGGATGAACTCGCCCATGTCGAGCCGCAGATCGCCCTGCTCCCACTGGGTGTTCAGGCCGCGGATGGAGACGTCGATGGTGTTGCCCAGGCCGCCCACCAGGGGGCTCAAGCGCAGGCTGGGCGTGGCCGTGACCAGGTTGCTGTCCGGCGGCGGCTGCTCCTCGCACGCCGTCAGCGACAGGAGCAGGACGGTCAATGCGAGGCTGCGAATCATGAGGGGGCCCTTCGTCCTCGACGTACCGAACGGGACGATACCGCGTGCATGCGCGCGCAGGTCCAACGGGTGGCGAAGAAGCCGAGTATAGGAATTCTGGGAAAAGCGGGTCAAGACAAGGAATTCCGGGATGGGGGCCGACGCCGTTGCCCTCAGACCGTAGGCAGCGAACGGGCCACCTGCGCGGGTCCTCTGAAACCCGTCGGCGTGACGGCACGCGATCGGAGGCCGCCGAACGGGACCGGCTGCTACCTTCGGCGGCCATGAGGACGCGACTGGGCATCGACGAGGCGGGGCGGGGCTGTGTGCTGGGGCCGATGGTCTTCGGCGGGCTGCTGGTGGACGAGGACCGGGAGCCCGAGCTCAAGCGCCTGGGCGCGAAGGACAGCAAGCGGCTGAGCAAGAAGCGACGGGAGGCCCTGCGCGAGCCCCTTGCGGCGGCGTCCCGGGGCTGGAAGGTCGTGGAGATCCCGGCGGTCGACATCGACGGCGCGAGCATGGGGATTCTGGGCAAGGAGGCCATCGTGGCCCTGGTCGACCACTTCCGGCCCACGGTGGTGGTGCTGGACGCGCCGGTGCCTCCCCGGGGGATCCCCGCGTTCGTCGACGACCTGCAGCGCCGCTTCGCCGAGCGGGACATCACCGTGGAGGTGGTCGCGGAGAACAAGGCCGACGACAACCACCCCTGCTGCTCGGCGGCCAGCGTGTTCGCCAAGACCGCCCGGGACGCGCGTCTGGCCGAGCTGGAAGCGCTGGCGGGGGAGCCGATCGGATCGGGCTACCCCAGCGATCCCAAGACGCAGGCCTGGCTGCGCGGGGTCTACGCGCGCACGGGCACCTTCCCACCCTTCGTGCGCACGAAGTGGGAGACGGTGCGGCGCCTCGTGGGCGACGACGGCCAGGGCCGTCTATTCTGAGCCGGTGAGCGACTCCCCCACCGTCTTGTCCGTCGAAGAAGGCCCCCGCCCCTGGGTGGGCCGTCACCGCCAGGTCCCCCCGGGATCGGAGCCGGGCAGCCTGGCCATCACCATGCCGCTGTACGACGAAGAGGGGAACGTCGGCCCCGTCGTGCAGGACCTGCTGGCGACCTTTCGCACCGCGGGCGTCGACCTCACACTGACCCTGGTGGACAACGGCAGCCACGACGGCACCCGGGCGGAGGTCGAAGGGCTGGTGGCCGCCAACCCCGAGGTCCAAGCGGTGTACCTGGACAAGAACCAGGGCTACGGCGGCGGGATCCTGGCCGGCATGGCGCAGGCCCCGGAGAGCGCGAAGGTGCTGGGCTACATGTGGGGGGACGGTCAGGTGGCCGCCGAAGACGTGATCCGCGTCTACCGCCGGCTGGTGGCCGAGGGCGCGGACATCGCCAAGGCCAGGCGGGTGCAGCGGCGGGACGGCTGGCAGCGCACCCTGGTCACCCGGGCCTACAACACCGTCACGCTGTGGTGGTTCCACATCAAGTCCACGGACACCAACGGCTGCCCCAAGCTCTTCACCCGGGACGCCTGGCAGGCGCTGGGGCCCCGGAGCGAGGACTGGTTCCTGGACCCGGAGATCATGATCGGCGTCGCCGATCGCGGCATGAAGGTCGCGGAGGTGGACGTGGTGTCCAAGGCGCGCGACTTCGGCACCAGCAAGGTGGGCGCGGGCACGGTGCTGGAGTTCGTGGTCAACCTGAGCCGCGCGCGGCTCCGGGGCCGATGAAGCCGCCGGTCATCGTGCTCTGCGGCGGGCAGGGCACGCGGCTCAAGGAGGAGACGGAGTTCCGTCCCAAGCCGATGGTGAGCGTGGGGGAGCGGCCCCTGCTGTGGCACATCATGAACATCTACGCCTGCCAGGGCTTCGAGCGCTTCGTGCTCGCGCTGGGCTACAAGGGCGAGATGATTCGGGATTACTTCCTGAACTACCGCGAGCGCACCGCGGATCTGACGATCGCGTTCGGGGCCGAGCACGACGAGCGGGCCTTTCACGGCGGCTGCGACATCGAGGGCTGGCGGGTGACGCTGGCGGAGACCGGGCAGGCGACGATGACGGGCGGGCGCATCCACGCCTGCCGGGACCACGTCGCCAGCGGCACCTTCATGATGACCTACGGCGACGGCGTGGCCGACATCGACCTGGAGGCCTTGCTGCGGCAGCACCGCAAGAGCGGGAAGCTGGCCACGGTCACCGGGCTGCAGCCGCGATCGCGCTTCGGGATCATCGAGCGGGACGCGGCCGGCGACGCCCTGCGCTTCCGCGAGAAGCCAAAGCTGGATGAGTACACGTCCGGCGGCTTCTTCGTGCTGGAGCCGGGGGTGCTGGACCTGCTGGGGCCCGACTGCGTCTTCGAGCAGGAGCCGCTGTCGCACCTGGCGGAGTCGGGGCAGTTGGGGGTCTACACCCACGACGGCTTCTGGATGAGCATCGACACCTACCGCGAATACACGGAGATCAACCGCATGTGGGAGGCCGGCGATCGGCCCTGGGCGCTGTGGGAGCGATGACCTGGCGGGACCGGCCGGTGCTGGTGACCGGGGCCCACGGGCTGCTGGGCGGGGCGTTGGTGCGGGACCTGCTGGAGCGCGGCGCGCGGGTGGTGGTGCTGGAGCGCGACCTGGACCCGGACTCCCGGCTGGTGCGCGAGGGGCTGGCCGACCGCTGCGTGCGGGTGCGGGGCGATGTCTGCGTGTTCCGGGACGTGGAGCGGGCGCTGCAGGACTACGAGTGCCGGGCGCTGTTCCACCTGGCGGCCCAGGCGATCGTGGGCACGGCGCGGCGCTCGCCGTTCGAGACGTTCGAGAGCAACGTGCGGGGCACCTGGGTGGTGCTGGAGGCGGCGCGGCAAGCCCCCCTCCTGGAGGCGATCCTGGTCGCGTCCAGCGACAAGGCCTACGGGCCCAGCGACGACCTGCCCTACCGCGAGACGCACCCCATGGGGGGCATCGGTCCCTACGACGCCAGCAAGTCCATGGGCGATCTGGCCGCGCAGTCCTTCGCCGCCACCTACGACCTGCCCCTGGCGATCGTGCGCTGCGGCAACCTCTACGGCCCCGGCGATGTGCACTACAACCGGCTGATCCCGGAGATGATCCGGGCGCGGCTGCGGGGCGATGTGCCCGTGTTGCGATCGTCCGGGCGAGCGCGCCGCGACTTCCTGTTCGTGGACGACGCCGTGGAGGCCTACCTGGGGCTGGCCGAGCGGGCCGGCGAGCCGGGGATCCGGGGGGAGGCCTTCAACATCTCCACCGGGCGCCCCTGGACGGTGCTGGAGGTCTGCGGGCTGATCGATGAAGCCGTCGGCGTCGACGCGCCCCCCCACCGCATCCTGGGCCGGGCGGAGGCCGAGGGGGAGATCCCCGACCAGACGCTGGACTGCGCCAAGATCGCGGCGGCGACGGGGTGGACGGCGACGACGTCGCTGGCCGCGGGGCTGGAGCGCACCGTGGGCTGGTACCGGGACGCCCTGGCGTAGGGGGCGGGGCGCTCGGCGTCGGGGCCCCGGCGGGCCGAGCG
>CALCXL010000739.1 GCA_937907595.1 uncultured Pseudomonadota bacterium | reverse complement strand
GCCGTTGACGATCGGTCGCGCCCCCGAGAACAACATCCAGATCATCTCCCCCTACGTCTCCCGACGGCACGCCCAGCTGTGGCCGCACGAGGACGGGCTCCTGTACGAGGACCTGGATTCGACGTCGGGCAGCTACATCGGCGGCGCCCGCATCGACAAGGCGGTGCTCGAGGTCGGCCAGGGCGTGCGGCTGGGCAGCCCCGACGGCCTCCCCCTGCGGGTGGAGGATCCCGCGCGCGATCGCGTGGTGCCCGGCAACCAGTCGCGCACGGAGGTCCTGCGCGTCGCGGACATCCAGGAGAGCGTCTACCTCACCGGCGAGGGCCCCACCCGGGAGGCGGGGCGGAGCGCCAAGCGGCAGGGCGAGAAGATGGAGGCGCGGCTGCGCGCCCTCATCAGCCTGACGGGGCAGCTGCTGGAGGTCTCCGATCGGCACAGCCTGGCCGACGTCCTGCTGGAGCGCGTCTTCGACCTGCTGCCCGTGGACCGCGGCATGGTCCTGTTGGACGGCCGCGATGGCCTGGAGCCCATCGTCTGGGGGGTTCAGGGCGAGCGGGCGGGGGTGAGTCGGCCGGCGCTGATCGGCCCCCTGGACCTGGACGGCGACGGGGTCCCGGACACCGAGCAGCACTTCGAGCGGCCCGAGCTGCCCTTCGTGCCCATCAGCACCGTGACCAACCGCGTGTTCGAGGAGGGCGTCGGCCTGCTCAGCCTGGACGCCTCCAGCGACCAGCGGCTGGAGGGCAGCAAGTCGGTGGTGCTGCAGGCGGTGCGCAGCATCATGTGCGCGCCGATCGCGTCGGCGAAGCGCGTCTACGGCGTCGTCTACGTGGACACCCACCGGAGCCTGCGCAAGGAGGACGAGGACGCCCTGGACTGGTTGGTGGCCGTGACCCGGCAGGCCGGCATGGTGCTGGACAACATCGCCATGGTCGAAGAGCAGCGGACCATATTGGAGTCGACGATCCGGGCCCTGGCCGCGTCCATCGACGCCCGGGACGGCCTGACCGCCGGCCACTCCGCGCGCGTGGCTCACTACTCCGTCGGCACAGCGGAGGCCCTGGGGCTGAGCGAGGCGGATCGCTACACGATCTACTACGCAGCGCTGTTGCACGACTACGGCAAGATCGGCGTGGACGACGCGGTGCTCAAGAAGCCCGGGCGCCTGACCCCGGAGGAGTACGAGCACATCAAGCTCCACCCGAAGTTCACGTACGACATCCTCAGCAAGATCGACTTCCCCCCGGACATGAAGGACCTGGCGCTCATGGCCGCCAGCCACCACGAGCGCATGGACGGCCAGGGCTACCCCTGGGGCCTGCCGGGGCACGAGATCCCCATCGCGGGCCGGATCATGGCCATCGCCGACGTCTACGACTCCCTCACCCGCAAGCGCCACTACCGCGACCCCATGCCCATCGACGAGGTCCTGGCGCACCTGGAGGAAGGCCGCGGCGACCGCTTCGACCCCGACGTGCTCGACGCCTTCTTCCGCTACCACTCCAGCCAGCTGGCCGGGCGGGAACGCCGTCGCCTGGAGAAGAAGCAGCGCGCGCTGATGGAGAGCGACGAGCCCACCCGGCGCGATCCCCTCTCCCGGGAGACGCTCGAAGAGGCTCGATCCGTGCCCGCCGTGGACCTGGCGCGGAAGGAGACCGGAGAGGTCCCCGTGCTGGCCCGAGAGGAGGACGAGGCCACGTTCCGCGTGGATCCGGTGCCGCCCCGGGCCGAGTGATGGCCCGGGAGCTTTCGTTGCGGTTCGGCGGCTCAGCCGCTATAGCCCCGCCATATGAGTGAAGACACCCTCGAAGATCTCCCCGCCGCCACCGAAGACCCCGAACAGAGCCCCGATGCTACGGCGGACTGGGCTGACATCGGGCTGTCCGACACGATGATGGCGGCCCTGGCCGAGCGCGGCTACACCCACCCGACGCCCGTGCAGGTCGCCGCCGTGCCCCAGGCGCTGACGGGCAAGGACCAGCTCGTTCGCAGCAAGACGGGCAGCGGCAAGACGGCGGCGTTCCTCATCCCGACCATCGAGCGGATCCCCGAGGGCTTCGGCAAGGTCGGCGCCATCGCGCTGTGCCCCACCCGGGAGCTGGCGGTGCAGATCGCCATGGAGGCCGAGGAGCTGGTCAAGGGCTCCGGCCTGCGCGTGACCCGGCTGTACGGCGGCGTGGCGATCGGGCCGCAGGCGGACGATCTGGCGGCTGGCTACGAGATCGTGATCGGCACCCCCGGGCGCGTCCAGGACCACATCAAGCGCGGCAACCTCAAGCTGGGCGACGCGTTGGTCGGCATCCTGGACGAGGCCGATGAGATGCTGTCCATGGGCTTCTACCAGGAGGTCGTGAACATCCTGTCGGAGCTGCCCAAGACCGCGCAGATCCTCCTCTTCTCGGCCACGGTCGAGGAGAAGCTGAAGCAGCTCATCGGCAAGTTCCTGAAGGAGCCTGACGAGATCTACATGAGCGTGGACAACGCTCAGGCCAGCAACACCATCCACCACGTCCTGTACGAGACGACGATGGAGTACCCGAAGCCGCGCCAGCTGCTGACGGTCATGGAGGTGGAGAACCCCGCGTCCGCCATCATCTTCTGCAACACGCGCAGCGACACCGATCTGGTGGCCCGGTTCCTCAACCGGCAGGGCCTGGTCGCCGAGCCCATCAGCTCGGACCTGACGCAGAAGGCCCGCGAGCGGGTGATGACGCGCATCAAGGCCGGTGAGATCGACTTCCTGGTGGCCACCGACATCGCGGCCCGGGGCATCGACATCACCGACCTGTCGCACGTCTTCAACTACAGCCTGCCCGAGGACCCGGCGATCTACCTGCACCGCACCGGGCGCACCGGGCGCATCGGCAAGAAGGGGACCGCGATCTCCTTCATGGGCGGCAAGGAGCTGGCCACCCGCAAGGCGCTGGTCGGCAAGTACAAGATCAAGTTCGAAGAGCGCACCCTGCCCAGCCGGGAAGAGGCCGAGCGCCGCTGGACCGAGCGGCACGTGGGCGAGATGCAGGCGGCGGTGAACTCCGGCCTGGCCTTCGAGGGCTTCCTGGGCATGGCCCGCAACATCCGCGAGCGCGGTCCCCAGGGCGACGCCCTGATCGCGATCGCCCTGCGCGGCTTCTTCCGCTGGCATCGCCTGGAGCAGAACAAGGCCAAGGCGGAGGCTGCGGGCGAGGACTGGGAGCAGGTCCAGGAGCTCATGCAGCAGCGCACCCGCCGGAGCGGCCCCTCGGGTGGCGGCGGCGGACGCGG
>CALCXL010000738.1 GCA_937907595.1 uncultured Pseudomonadota bacterium | reverse complement strand
CGTCGGCGTCGAAGACCCCCTGGGGCGCGGCGGTGACCTGGCCCGCCTCGGTGGGGTTGCCCGGCGTGAGCAGGATCGCCGCCACCACGGGCGCGCTGTTGAGCACCGTGGTCTGCGCGGAGCCCGCGGGCCCGCCGACGGTCGGCGTCACCACCGCGGCCCAGAGCTGATCCCGCTGGGTGGCGCTGGCCGGCACGGTCCACTGGTTCGACCACGCGCTCTGGGGCTGGCCGTCGCGGGTCCAGGCGATGGCGTAGGTGGTGTAGGGCGCGCCGTTGGAGTCGAAGCCCGGCACCTGCAGGGCCAGCACCAGGTCCGTCGTCGTGTAGGGGCTGGAGGGCAGCGCGACCACCGGCGCGATCGCGCTGGAGGCGTCGTCGTCGTCGGCCGCAGTGCTGTCGTCGTCGTCTCCGGCGGCGCTGTCGTCGTCGTCGGGGGCCGTGTCGTCGTCGTCGGGGGCGGTGTCGTCGTCGTCGGGCACGGTGTCGTCGTCGTCGGGCACGGTGTCGTCGTCGTCGAGCACGTCGGTGGCCGCGGTGCAGTGGCCTGCGGGCACGTCGCAGACCCAGGCCGGCGGGCAGCCGTCGTCGTCCGAGCAGACCACCTGATTGTAGTCCGGGGCGTAGCTGCAGGCGGCCAGCAGGGCGGCGGCGATCAGCAGGTGCTTCACCATCGGCCCGCCAGGCTCAAGGCCACGCCGTCGGGCAGGGGCGCGATGAGGGCGGCGACGCGGGGGGCGTTCGCGCGGGCGCTGGTGACCACGAAGGCGGCCAGGGAGGCCGCTGCCGCCACCCCGCCCGAGATCAGCAGCACGTTGGTGCGGGTGGCGATCTCGTCTCCGATCACCTCCTCGGAGTCGAAGGCGTCGCGCCGCACGTTGCCGCCGTAGACGAAGGTGTAGTGCCCCTGCAGCTCGTCGTAGGCCGCGCCCGATCCCGCGAACAGCACCGCGGAGCCCGCGGCCATGCCCGCGCCCAGGATCAGGCCGGCGGGGTCGGGGCCGGTCTTCACGGTGGGCGTGCTGCTCATGGCCCGGGCCAGGCGCCGGCGGGCGTCCTCGGCCTGGGTGGCGTAGACGGGGTCGTCGCCCACGCGCAGCAGGAAGGCGCTCAGGTCCTCGTCGGCCAGGTCGGCGCGGCCCAGGCAGCCGCCCAGCAGCCCGCGCCAGTACAGGAGCTCGGGGGCGGGGGCGGTCTCCAGGGCGTCGCTGACCTGGGAGAAGGCGGTGCCCACGGCGGCGAAGGAGGCGCCGGCCTTCTTGCCGCCGGCGGACTGGGTGTCGGCGCAGTGCTCCTGCCAGACCTCGGCCGCGGTGGTCGCCACGTCGGAGGCCTGGGCCAGGGAGGGCAGCAGCAGGGAGAGCAGGACGAGCAGGCGCATCGCCGGACAGCATCCCACAGCCGGAGGCGTCGCGGGGCCGGGGTCGATCACGCCCGATCCGGTCGCTTGCCCACGGCCACGTCCAGGCCGGCCAGCCCGCGCACGACCACGCTGGCGCAGGACAGGCCGAAGCTGCCGGTGACGAAGGGCAAGGTGCCTTCGATCTGCAGCCGGTCGTCGCAGGTGTGCGGGCGGTCCTCCTTGGGCGGGCAGACGCACTGGAAGCCGCCGGCGGCGACGTCGTAGTGCAGGGCGGTGGGGCGGGTGGGGCGCTCGGTGCTGAAGACGCAGGACACGCCGGTCTCCACGCTGAGGTCCCAGCCGTACCGGCGCCGGAGGATGCCGCGCACGTCGCGCGCGAAGGGGTCGTTGTAGGTCTCGCTCAGGTCGGCGACGCGCAGGGCGGTGGGGTCCAGGCGTGCGGCGGCGCCCATGCTGCTGACCACGGGCAGGCCCAGGGCGCGGCAGCGGTCGAGCAGGTGGCACTTGGCGGTGATGTTGTCGATGGCGTCGACGGCGAAGTCGTAGTCGTGGTCCGCCGGCAGCAGGTCCTCGGCCGTGTCGGCGTCGTAGAAGGCCTCGAAGGCCTGGACCTGGACCCGCGGGTTGATGTCGCGGCAGCGCTCGGCCATCACCGTGACCTTGGGCCGGCCGACCGTGCTGCGCAGGGCGTGGAGCTGGCGGTTGGTGTTGGTGACGCAGACGTCGTCGAAGTCGATGAGGCTCAGCCGCCCGACCCCCGAGCGCACCAGCGCCTCGATGGCGAAGGAGCCCACGCCGCCCACGCCGAACACGGCGACGTGGGAGCCCAGCAGCGACGCCATGCTGCGATCGCCCAGCAGGCGCGCGGTGCGGTCGAAGCGCCGCTGCTGCTTCGGCAGCGTCTCGTCGTCGGCCAGCGTCGGGTCGACGGGGCGGGGCTCGGCGCCCTTGCGGGTCCGTTCAGTGGGGCCCGGCAGGGCCGAGGGCATGATGTTCGGCGGAGTCATGGCTGCGATATGGAGGATCGGGGGCGTGATGTCCAGCTTGGATCGGCGGGGGGGAGGGATCCGCTGGCGCTCAGGCCGGCCCCAACCCGAACACCCGCTCGGCGTTCGCGCGCGTCAGCTCGGCGATCCGCTCAGGCGTGCTTCCCCGGGCGGCGGCGACGGCGGCGATCACGACCGGCAGCTGATCCGAGCCGGCCTCGTCGGTCTCCACCAGCAGCCAGCGGTCGGGGACGGCCGCGATCATGGCGGCGCGGTCGACGCCCCCGGGGGAGATCGACAGGGCGAAGCCGGCGTCGACCCAGCGGGGCACCATCTCCACCGAGCAGCGGCAGTCGTGCACCATGCCGCCGCCGGTGAAGCCGGCCTTCCGCAGGAGGGAGAGGCAAAGGCCGTGGGCGCGCACGACGTGCAGGATCAGGGGGAGATCGCAGGCCGTCGCCAGGGCGATCTGGGCGTCGAAGGCGCGCTCCTGGGCCGGGCGGGGGGCGCCGCGGCGGGAGCGGTCCAGGCCCGTCTCCCCGATGGCCACCGGGCGGGTCTGCGCCACCAGGGCGGCCAGGGTGGCCAGGGCGTCGGTGGGGTCGTCGGGCACGTACCAGGGGTGCAGTCCCAACGCGGGGTGCACCCGGGGGTCGGCCAGGAGCTCGGGGGGGTGGGGGGCGGCGCGCACGCCGGGCAGGAGCGCGCCGGCGAAGTCCGGGGGCAGCGGGGCGCGGAGGTGGGCGTGGGCGTCGAAGAGCGGCTCGCCCGCGGGCGGGATCACCGGGATTGGGGGATCAGGCCGACGACCAGCTGGACCAGGCCCGACGCGGAGAAGAAGGCCTCCATGTTGCCCAGCTCGCCCTGCAGGCGGAGCGCCAGGACCTCGCCCAGGGGGATGTCGACGCCCACGCGGCCGTGCAGGCCGGCCAGGAAGGCCGAGGCGGGGGAGGTGCCGTCGGGGTTGGCGGCCAGCTGCAGGCCCAGGCCGAAGCGCGGGCGCACCGGCAGGTTGAGCTGCAGCTCCGCGACGACGCCGAAGGGGGTCAGGATGGGGCGGACCGGGTCGCCATCGCCCGAGATGTAGCGCCCCGGCTCGCCGATGGAGGGCCGCGCGAACACCGCCACGCGCAGGGGGCCGAGGATGCCGACCGACACGTCGGCCGCGATGGAGCCGTAGGACCAGGAGCCCGTGTTGAGGTAGCCGCCGCCCAAGGCGATCTGCAGGCGGCGGTGCGGCGTCATCGCCCCGGTCGAGGCCGCAGCCGAGGGGCGCACGCTGCTCAGGCGCACGCTGCGGTCGCCGTCGTCGAACCAGAGCTGGGTGGTCGCGGGCCGCCCCAGCTGGGCAAGGAGCTGGTCGCTGAGCCGGGTGCGGTCGTCACGGGAGAGGGCCAGGGCGCGCTCGGCCAGGTTGTTGGGGGGCGCGATGAGAACCTGCTGGCCCGGGTTCAGGTCCAGGAAGAAGCCGCGCAGGCCGGCGCTGGTGCGGACCTGGAGCAGGTGCCGGCCCGGGGGCAGGGGCTGGTCCTCACCCGTCGCCCGGCGGCCGTCGATCCACAGGGTCCATCCCGGGCTGGACTCGACGCGCAGGTCGGCGAGGTCCCGCGCCATCACCTCGGCCTGCAGGGCCCGGTAGCGCTCGCCCAGGGCCGGCGGGTACGTGGGGTCGAAGGGCTCGCCGGGGCGCAGGACCAGGGCCCGGAGCAGCGCCTCGTCCAGGGCCGTCGGGTCCGACTCGACCAAGGCCAGCAGCGCCTCCATGAAGTGCATGCGCCACAGCAGCTCGTTCTCGGGGGCTGCGCCCAGGCAGGTCAGGGACAGCTCCAGCCCCGCCAGGGTGGCGCGGGCGGCCCCGGTGTTGAGCTCGTCCAGCTGCTTCTGGGCTTGAGCGACCGCCGCGATCAGCTGGTCCACGTCCCCCGACGCCACCGGGCAAAAGAAGGAGGGCTCGGCCCCCAGCACCCCCAAGGCCTCGTCCAGGCGCGCCGACGCCAGCCGCTCCACCGTGAGGTCCGCGTCCCGGCCGAACGTCGCGAAGGCCCGGTCCATGGCGCTCAGTCGGTCGGTGGCGAGCACCAGGATGGGTCCTTCTTGCGCCGCCGCGGCCGAGGGCAGGAGCGCCGCCATCAGCATCAGGAGCAAGCCGGCCCCG
>CALCXL010000737.1 GCA_937907595.1 uncultured Pseudomonadota bacterium | reverse complement strand
CGTCCACGTCGCCGCGGCCAGGGCCACGCCGGTCGCGGCGCCGAAGTAGACGAAGTCGCGGCTGTCCAGCACCCCCCGCGCCAGGTTGCTGGCGTGGCCGTCGACGCCCAGCCATGCCAGGGCGCGGCCGGCCGATCCGGGCACGCGCAAGGCCAGCTTGTCGACGATCCACAGGCCAAAGCAGGCCAGCAGACCGCTGAGCGCGGCCACGATCGGGCTGGCGCTCCAGGCGGAGAACAGCAGACCCACGGCGACGTAGAGCGCCGCGAGCAGGGTCATGCCCAGGTAGCCGCCGAGCACCGGCCCCAGGTCCAGGTCTCCCAGCCAGGCGATGGTGGCGACCTGCGGCAGCGTGCCGACGATGCCCAGGCAGAGCACGGCCAGGCCGGCCGCGAACTTGCCGAGCACCACCTGGCTCTCCGTGACCGGGAGCGTGGCGAGGAGCTCCCAGGTGCCGCTGCTGCGCTCGTCGGCCACCAGGCGCATCGTCACGAGGGGCGCGAAGACGGCCAGCACGATGGGCGCGGTGCGAAAGAGCCCACGCATGCTGGCGACGCCGGCGCCCAAGGCGTCGTGCACGTAGAAGAAGAAGAACGCGAAGGTGGCCAGGAGCGCCGCCAGCACCAGCGTGCCCAGCGGCGTGTCGAAGTAGGCCTTGAGCTCGCGGCGCGCGATGGCGGCGACGGCGTTCACCGACCCCCCCCTTCGCTCGAGGGGGCCATGATCCCTCCCCGCCGCATCATCCCGCCGCCGGGGCGCGGCTGCCCCGCCCGAACGGCGTGCTCAGCGCGGCCGCCCCGATCACGGCGGACAGCGCGTAGTGCACCGAGCCCGCGTACAGCGCGAAGGGCACTCCCTCCCGCCGGGCCACAAAGTGGATGAAGGGCCCCGCGGCGACGACGTAGCCCAGGTCGGCGAGCAGCACCGCGGGCAGCAGCAGCGGCGCCACGGGGAGGACGGTGTGGCCGGCGGCCGATCCCAGCGCGCAGACCGCGGCCACCGCCGATCGCCGGTTGGCCTGCCCGGACGAGAAGCCGCGCTGCTGGGGGCCCAGCCGGCTCCACATGCGCGTGCGGTCCCAGTAGTTGCGGGCGACGGTGCGAAAGCCCGGGAAGTGGTGCCGGCCCTGGAGGCGGTCGTCGAATACGATGCGCTGGCCGCGGTCCCGCAGGCGGACGGACAGCTCGTAGTCCTCCACCGAGCCCCCTTCGTAGGACTCGTCGAAGCCGCCCAGGTCCAGGAAGAGGTCGCGCCGGATCGCTGCCAAGGCCCCCTGGATGTGGCCGCTCGTCCCTGACTTCGCTGCGGTCTGTTCCCAGCAGAACCAGGTCCACAGGGCCTTGTAGCGCGCGAAGGACGTGCGGTTGGCCGGCTCGGGGGAGTAGCGCCCGGTGGCGACGTCCGGGCCTCCGTCCGCGGCGGGCAGCAGGCCGAAGAGGGCCAGGCAGCCGCTGACCAGACCGCGGTCCGGCACCACGTCCGAATCCACGAACAGCAAGACCGATCCCAGGGCCGCCTGCGCGCCGCTGTTCCGGGCCGCCGCCGCGCCGCCGTTCTCCCGGCGTCGGATCACCCGCGCGCCAAGGGACTCGGCGAGGTCGGCCGTGGCGTCCGGGGAGGCGTCGTCCACCACCAGGACTTCGAAGGCGTCGGAGGGCGCGTCCTGGGCGGCCAGCGCCTGCAGGCAGGGCGTGAGGTGATCGGCGGCGCGGTAGGCGGGGATCACGACGCTGAGCAGGGGAGCCGTCACGCGCGGAGCCTACCGCAGGCTATCGTCGCCGGGTGCGCGCCCTGCTGCTCATCGCCCTGCTGATCGGTTGCCCCTCGGAGGAGCCCCCCTCAGCGTCGCCCGAGTTCGACGGCCCGGCGTGGGTGCTCTTCGCCGACCGGGTCGATCCCACCGAGCCCCAGGCCGTCAGCCCGCGAGCCCGCGCCCGTCGCCTGCGCGAGGGCCAGCCGCCCGTGGCCGACGCCGACCGCCCGGTCGATGCCTCTCGGATCGCCGCCCTCTCTGCGATGGGTCTGGAGATCCGCACCACCAGCCGCTGGTTGAACGCAGTCTCCGTGCAGGACCTGGGCGGGGCCTGGGCTCAGGTCCGGTCGATGCCGGGGCTGCGCGCCATCCGCCCGGTGGCCCGGGAGCAAGCCCCATCGCTCCCCCCAGGCCGCTCGGTCACCGCCCGGGACGAGCCGCCGCCCTCGCCCTTCGACTACGGGGCCGCCTTCGACCAGGTCACCCAGATCCGCGCCGACGCGATGCACGGCCTTGGCTACACGGGGGAGGGCGTGGTCGTCGCGATCACGGACACCGGCTACCGGTTGGATCACGAGGCCCTGGCCCCCCTCGCTCCACGCGTCCTGGGTACCTACGACGCCACCCAGGGCGACGCCGACGTCGGCCAGAACCCCGGCGACGACCCCGGCCAGGAGCGCCACGGCACCATCGTGCTCTCTGCCCTCGCGGCGTCCCTCGACGGCACCCTGGTCGGCGTGGCCCCCGACGCGTCCTTCCTGCTCGCCAAGACCGAGCAGTTGGTGCTCGAAGCGCCGGTGGAGGAGGACTGGTGGATCGCCGGGGTGGAGTGGGCGGAGGCTGAAGGGGCCGACGTCCTGACCTCGTCGCTGGGCTGGTACGACTGGTACGCCCCCGAAGACATGGACGGCGCCACGGCCACCTCCACCCTCTTCGCCAACCTGATCGTGCCCGCGACCGGCCTGATCATCACGGTCTCGGCATCGAACCGCGGACCGGACGCCCAGACCCTCTCCGCCCCCTCCGACTCGCCCTTCGTGTTGGCCATCGCCGCCGCCACGGCCGACGGATCCACCGCCGCCTTCTCCAGCCGCGGACCCACGGCCGACGGACGCATCAAGCCCGACCTGGCCGCCCGGGGGGTCGACGTGCAGGTGGTGGACTGGGACGCCGACGAGGGCCTGGGCAGCGCCTCGGGCACCAGCCTGGCCACGCCCCTGGTGGCCGGCGGGGTCGCGCTGCTGCGGCAGGCCCACCCCGAGTGGACGCGGGACGAGCTGGTCGACGCCCTCCGCCGCACCGCCTCGCGCGCCGACGCCCCCGACACCGCCCAGGGCTGGGGGATCATCGACCTCTTCGCGGCTTGCGGGCTCCTGTGCTCCTGCCGGGACGAGGACGCCGACGGGCACTTCGCGCAGGACTGCGGGGGGGACGACTGCGACGACGTCGAGCCCGAGACCCACCCCGGCGCCCCCGAGGCCTGCGACGGCGTCGACAGCGCCTGCGTCGGCCTGGATCCCAGCGAGGCGGACGTCGACGGTGACGGCAGCCGTCCCTGCGCCGGGGACTGCGACGACGCCGACCCCGCGCTCGAGGGCCTGGACGTCGACGGCGACGGCCACAGCACCTGCGGAGGGGACTGCGACGACGCCGACCCGGACCGCGCCCCGGGGTCGGCCGAGGTCCCCTACGACGGCGTGGATCAGGACTGCGACGGCGAGGATCTGGTGGACCAGGATGGCGACGGCTACCGCGGTGGCGTCCAGGGCGACGACTGCCGGGACCACGACGCCGCCACCTTCCCCGCCCCGCGCCTGCAGGACGGATCGGTGGCCTCCGAAGGGGGGCACGAGCTCTGCGGGGACGGGCGGGACAACGACTGCGACGGGCTGCGCGACGGCCAGGATCCCGACTGCATCGCCGAGGAGGTCGCGGTCGTGGCCGATCAGGCCTGCTCGTGCTCAGCGGGCGGCGGCGGGGGCGCGGCGGGCCTGCTGTTGCTGTTCGGCCTGGGGCTCCGCCGGCGACGTCACATGGTGCCGGGATCCAGGGTGCCCTCCTTCGTCCAGTAGTTGGTGGTCAGGGGGATCAGCCGGGCCATGTCGCGCACGTCGATCTGCCCCGTCTTGACCAGCCCCATGGCGTAGTGCGCCTTGAAGAGCAGCTCGAATCCGGGGTTCGGGGGCAGCTCGATCGCCCGCCTCACCAGCGGCCGCATCCAGGGGTAGTCCACCAGGATCGGCAGGAGCTTCTGGAAGTTGCAGAGCTCCTCCTTGTTCTCGATCTTCAGGGGCGTGTCGATGAAGTAGGTGTACTGGAAGTCCTTCTCCGCCTGGTGCGGGTCCAGGTAGCCGTTCTCCACGGACCAGTCCTCCAGGTGGGTGCCCGGATAGGGCTGACAGATGCTGGCCCAGGCGTGGTCCGTGCCCATGGCGATGTTCAGGTCGGCCGTCTCAAACGCCATGTCCACCGTCTCGCCGGGGATGCCGACGATGTTGAAGGTGTACAGCGTGATGCCCGCCTCCTTGATCAGCCGTCCGGCCACCACCATCTGCTCGTTGGTCAGCCGGCCCTTCTTGAGCACGCCGACGCGCAGCTCCTCCACGCCGCTCTCCAGGCCGATCTTGATCATCTTGCAGTTGGCCTTGCGCAGGTCCTCCACCAGCTCCTTGTGCACGAGATCGGGCCGGAGCAGGCAGGAGAAGGGCAGGCCGATCTCCGCGGCGTAGCGCTCCAGGAAGGGCTTGCCCCACTTCCGGTAG
>CALCXL010000736.1 GCA_937907595.1 uncultured Pseudomonadota bacterium | reverse complement strand
TCGCCCTCGCCCTCGCCCTCGCCCTCGCCCTCGCCCTCGCCCTCGCCCTCGCCCCCCGCCGCCGCCCCGGCCCTCGCCATCGTCTCCGCCGACTACGAGCGCGTGCGCGGCCCGGGCGACCGCATCCGGGTGCGCTTCCTGGCCCGCACCCGCTGCCCCCGAGGTTGCCGCGCGACCCTGCACGTGCGGGACGCCCGCGGGGACGAGCAGGTCGTCGAACTGGAGGGCGAAGGCGCCGACGTCGCCGCTGTGGTCGTTTTTCCCTCCTCCTCCGCCGGGCACCTCAAGTGGTGGATCACGGCGGTCGACCCCGACGGCGACCGGGCTTCCTACGGCAGCGAGGCCCGCCCGGAGGACGCCGCCGTGCGCTGAGCCCCCACCCCCGATGCGCCCCCCGGCCTGATCGTGGTAGACCCGCGGCCCCCCACCGGAGAGCGACGCCATGGCCCACGACTTCCTCAAGACCCTCGGCATCACGGGCGCCCAGGAGGGCGCGTACAACGGCCAGTGGCTGCGCACCACGTCCGGTGAGACCCTGGACGTGCACACGCCCATCGACGGCAGCGTCATCGGCCAGGTCAAGCTGGCGAGTGTCGCGGACTACGAGCGCGTGGTGGTGGAGGCGGTGGAGGCCTTCAGGGCCTGGCGCGTGGTGCCGGCCCCCCAGCGCGGCGAGGTCATCCGCTGCCTGGGCGAGGAGTTCCGCCGCCACAAGGGCGAGTTGGGCGCGCTGATCGCCCTGGAGATGGGGAAGATCCGGGCCGAGGGCGAGGGCGAGGTGCAGGAGGCCATCGACATCTGCGACTTCGCGGTGGGCCTGTCCCGGCAGCTCTACGGCAACACCATGCACAGCGAGCGGCCCGGCCACCGCATGTACGAGCAGTACCACCCCCTGGGCGTGGTCGGCATCATCAGCGCCTTCAACTTCCCGATGGCCGTCTGGGCCTGGAACGCCGCCCTGGCCGCCGTCTGCGGCGACACGATGATCTGGAAGCCGTCGCTGAAGGCGCCGCTGTGCGCCATCGCCATGCAGAAGATCGTGGACAAGGTGTTCAACGAGGCGGGGCACCCCGGCGTGATGTCGATGGTGATCGGCACCGACGCCGCCGTGGGCGAGACGATGATCCGGGACAAGCGCCTGCCCCTGATCAGCGCCACCGGCAGCTGCCGCATGGGGCGCCACGTGGGCACGGTCGTCGCCCAGCGCCTGGGCCGCTCGCTGCTGGAGTTGGGCGGCAACAACGCGATCATCGTGGAGGAGTCGGCCGATCTGGAGCTGGCGATGCGGGCGATCGTCTTCGGGGCCGTGGGCACGGCGGGGCAGCGCTGCACGTCGACGCGGCGGGTGATGGCGCACCGCTCCATCGCCCTGGAGCTGCGCGATCGCGTGGCGGCGGCCTACCGCACGGTGGTCATCGGCGATCCCCTGGCCGACGGCACGCTCATGGGCCCGCTCATCGACGAGGACGCCATCGGCAGCTACCACGCCGCCATCGAGAAGGCCGTGGAGCAGGGCGGCGAGATCGTGACGGGGGGCAAGGCCCTGACCGAGCAGAAGGGCTTCTACGTGGAGCCCACGATCATCTGGTCCGAGCAGCGGCTGCCGATCTCCCACCACGAGACCTTCGCGCCCATCCTCTACATGACGCCCTTCGACGCCTTCGAGGACGCCATCGCCGACCAGAACGACGCCGACCAGGGCCTGAGCTCCGCGGTCTTCACCAACAACCTGCGCCGGGCCGAGGCCTTCCTGGGCCACGCGGGCAGCGACTGCGGCATCGCCAACGTCAACATCGGGACCAGCGGGGCGGAGATCGGCGGGGCCTTCGGCGGGGAGAAGGACACGGGCGGGGGCCGCGAGTCGGGTTCGGACGCCTGGAAGGCCTACATGCGCCGCCAGACCTGCACCATCAACCACTCGACGTCGCTGCCGTTGGCGCAGGGGATCAGCTTCGGCTGAGGGGGTTCGGTCGATCGGCTCCGGGGGCTTGATCGGCTCCGCTGCAGGGGGCTGCTCGTGGGACGAGACCCCCTTGGGGCCGCGCTCAGGCGAAGAAGGCGATTGCACAGACTTTGGGACACCCCCGGTGTCGGGATCAGCCGCGCCGCGCCCCTACCGCGCGATCACCACCCGCCGCCGCGTCTCCACCCCGCCGACCTCCGACGTGCTCCCGTCAGGCCACGTCACCGTGATCCGGTCCACGACGTCCACATCCCCCAGCCCGAAGCGCAGCCATGGCGTCTGCCCCTGCGAGCGCAGCCCGTGCACCTCCCGCACCCGCACGGTCTCTCCCGTCTGCACCTCGACCATCGCCCCCAGCGCCATCGAGTTCGCCTCGTCCCCCACCGCCTGAACCTCCAGCCACGCCCCCGCGCCGCACGTGTTCCACCACGCCTGCACCGTGTCGCCGAACATCACGACCTCCGCGAAGCCATCCCCGTCCAGGTCCGCTGACGCCACCCCCCAGTGGTAGTCCTCGCTCGCCAACCCCAACTGCGTCCCCACTTCGACGAAGCCATTCGCGCCGCCGCGGAACCACCCGTCGGGCTGCACGTCGAGCTCCCTCTGCACGTTCGAGGGAGGCGCCGCCGCCACCACCACGTCCTCGAAGCCATCGTTGTCCAGGTCCACCAGATCCAGGCTCCAGCCCGACCACACCCCGTCCACCGCCGGCGACGTCAGCCCCAGCCCCTGCGCCCCTTCGACGAACCCGCCCTCGACGCTCAGCAAGCACTTCAGTGGCCCCACGTCCGACAGGCAGTAGTCCAGCCGCCCGTCCCCGTTGAGGTCCGATGCGTCCACCCCCATGCCCGACACCGCCAGGTCCGCTCCCAGCGCCGGCGCGACGTTGCTCAAGCCCCCGCCCTGGTTCTCGTAGAGCGCCGTCGGCGGGCGTCCGCTGTCGCCCAGGTCGCTGAGGATCAACAGGTCCCGGTCGCCGTCGCGGTCGTAGTCGGTCCACGCCGTCACCAGCGCGAGCCCCGGCTCGTCGGCCGGCATCAGCTCCTGGTCCAAGGTCCAGCCATCCCCCTCCCGCAGGAACACCTGGTCCGTTGACCCCGTCTGCGGGTCCCCCCCCACCGGGTGGTTGCGGGGCACGGCCAGATCGAGGTCCCCATCCCCATCCACGTCCCCCATCGCCAGGCTGACCGACACCGCCTGGCCTGGGGTGTCGTCGGTGTAGAACCGCCGCAGCGCGTCGAAGCGCAGCCCGCCGAGGTTGCGTGCGAACACCAGGATGCCGCCAGTCCCCCCCACCAGGTCCGGCAGCCGGTCCCCGTCCACGTCCGCCAGCGCGATCATTCCCCCGATGGGCGC
Source organism: uncultured Pseudomonadota bacterium (assembly GCA_937907595.1). Classification (GTDB taxonomy): domain Bacteria; phylum Myxococcota_A; class UBA796; order UBA9615; family UBA9615; genus CALCXL01. The sequence goes on along the minus strand of CALCXL010000736.1, from coordinate 2,242 downwards.
CGCCCCAAAGCCCTCCGTCGGCTCCTGGACCACCTGCGAATAGTGGCCCGTTCCGTCGTTCTCAAACGTCTGCGGCAGCCCGTTCGGATCCGGGAAGAACAGGTCGACGTCCCCGTCGTTGTCGCCATCCACCGCCAGCACCGATACCCCCGTCGCGCTCCCGGGCGGGCCCAGCGCGGCGATGTCTGGGTCGGGCGTGATGCCGCGCGCCTCGGACTGCTCGGTGAAGCGGTCGAAGCCGTCGAGCGGGTCGCTGCACCCGGTCGGCAGCACCTCGGACCAGCGGCCGTAGGGCTCGAGGACCGGGGGCTCGGTCGGCGGGGGCTCGACGCAGCCGGCCAGCAGCCCCAGGAGCGCAAGCCACGGCAAGATCGGGAGGGCCAGATCGAGAAGCTCGCCACGGTGCCCGTCGGGCTGATGACGGGGTTTGTGCTCCGGCGGTCGCAGGCCAGCGCGAAGTGCCCGGCGTCGCGCGTGGTCCCCGTCCTCCTGGGCCTCCTCGAAGTCCGGCTCGCCCCGCGCTGCCTTGCGCTCCGCCGGTGCCCCGCCGAGCTTGACCTGGTGCTGGTTCGCACCGGCGCCTCTCGCCCCGACCTCGCCCGACTCTGCGGTGGATGGGTCGCATGATCCGGATTCCCTCAGCTCCGGTCGAGCACCCCCGATCCCCTCCGGGCTCCCACAGCTCATGAACGCGGCCATCACGGTTGCAGCTGACCACAGTCCCGGTGAGCGGGCGCGCGAATCCTCGGCGCTCGGGGTCGTCGGAGGCCGAGGGCGCGCACAACCGCCGGGCCGTCAACCGTCGCCGAAGCGCCCTTCTTCGCCTCTTCGCCCTCTCGCCCCTTCGCGATGGGACCGGAGCCCCCGAGCTCCTCCCCCCGACCGATCCCGCGCTTCCGCCCCACCGCGTCCTGGCCCCTGGCCGTCCAGACCACGCCGCCCGAAATCCGCTCCCCCCGCCCCTCCGCGTTCGCGTCCTGGGCCGATGCTCGTCCCCGCCCGATCAGCTGAGAGCGACCCGGCCCCGCCGCCGCCAGCCCACCAGGAACAGGGGAAGCAGCAGCGCGGCGTTCCCCCCCGAGCAGGAGGCGCAGCCGTCGGTGACATCGGGATCGACCGCGTCGTCGTCGTCCCCGGTCGCGTCGTCGTCGTCCCCCTCCTGGGGCGCGTCGAACCACAGCTTGAGCTCGAGGTCGTCGAAGTAGCAGTCGTTGTCGTCGCCGGAGGCGTGCGTGGCCAGCAGACGCACCTCGATGCGTCGGGTGCCCACGGGCACGGCAAGCTGCTCGTCCACCAGGGTCCACTCGCTCTGCGTGCCGTCGACGGGCGCCAGCTCGCCCAGCTCCACGCCGTCGGCGTCCAGGAAGCGCATGCCCAGCGCCGGCGTGTCGTCGCCCGCCCAGGATCGCAGCCAGCCGCGCAAACGGGCCGTGGCCTCGCCGCCGTCGACCTGCCCCGTCCACAGCACCAGGGAGACCGATTGGGTGGCCTCCGCCTGCGCCACGATCTCCTCGCACATGCCGCCCACCGCGAAGTAGCGCTGGCCGCTGCGGGGGGCCACGCCGTCGCATTCGCCGTCGGCCAGGGACTCGATGGGGCCGCCGACCCAGGAGTCCACGCCGTCCTCGGCGCCGGGGTTGCGCAGGAGGTTGTCCGTCCAGCGGCTGGGGATCGTGGTGAAGGCGACGCCTTCGGACCAGTCGCTCCAGGACAGGCCGGCATCGCGGTAGCGCAGTCGCCAGCAGAAGGCGCTGTCGCCGCTCAGGCTCGGCACCAGGGCGTCGCTGAGCTCGTCGCCGCTGGCCAGATCGACCCCGCCGTACTCGTTGCGGTCCTGCTTCCACAGGTCGACCAGGGGGGTGTCGAAGGAGCCGCAGTCGGCGGCCACCTGCCACTGGCTGGCCTGCAGGGCGTCGCCGTCGGGGTCGCTGAAGGCGCTGCCGACCAGGAGGAGCTCGTCGGGGGAGACGGAGTCGCCGGCGGCGGGGCTCAGCGCGGTGGGGGCGTCGGGGCCGGGGTTGAAGCGGCGCACGGTGAGGTCGTCGCGCACCTCGTTGTCCCGGGCGACGTCCTCGTTGCCGTGGGAGACGCGGCGCAGGCGGAAGGCGACCGGGGTGCCGAGGAGTTCCTGGGCCCGTGCCAGCCACGACGCGGCGGCCACCGCCTGCGTGCCTGCGCGGACCTGTCCCCCCTTGTCCACGAGGTATCCATCGGACATGTCTGCGGCGACCTGGAGCACCTG
>CALCXL010000735.1 GCA_937907595.1 uncultured Pseudomonadota bacterium | reverse complement strand
GTCAAGGCCGTGCTGCAGGAGGAGACGCTCTACGAGGCCACGCTGCGCGAGCGGGCCCAGGGCATGGCCGCGTTCCTCCACCGCGACCTGGGCGATCGCATGGGGCGCATGCTCACCACGCTGGACGAGGCCGCGGACGAGGGCGGCGCGCGCTGGTTCAGCCAACCCCTGGAGGCGTCGTCGCGGCTGAAGGCGGCCGAGCCGCTGGTGGCCAGCGTCCTGGTCCTCGACCCCGCGAACAAGCTGCGCTACCCCACCCAGGCCGCCACGGGCCTCATGGATCGACGCAGCGGGCAGGTGGCGGACGCCAACTACCTGCGGCCCCTGCTCAACCAGGGCGAGCGGCTGGAGTTCCGCGAGCGCGACTTCGACGGCGCCGCCCGCGCTTACGCGAAGGCCCTGGACAACATCCCCGGCCAGCGCGGACGGGGGATCGCCAGCCTGGCCCGCGCCCGCTCCCTGCTCAAGGCCGGGCGCGCCCCCGAGGCGCTGTTGGCGTTCGACGAGCTCGCCCGCGTCCACGTCGGCGACCTGGACCTCAACGACTTCCCCCTGGACCTGCTGGCCCACCACCAGGCCGCCGTGGCGCTGCTGTCCATGGGGCAGACCGACGCCGCGGGGGAGCGCCTCGCGCGGCTGGGCGAGCGGCTGCTGGCCAGCTCCTGGACCTACGGCGGCTACGGGGAGACGGCCATCGCCAACCGCTGGCTGCGGCTGATGGCCGAGCCCGCAGTCGCCGACGCCCTGCCCGCCGACGCCCCCGATCTTGCGCCCGCCCGCCCCCGGCTTCAGGCAGCGATGGCCCGGCAGGCCCAGGAGGCCACGGTGCTCGGCGTGCTCCCGGTGCTCGCCAACGACACCGCGCGGGAGGGCCTGCCCCTGGCCTTCGAGCTGGGCTCGATCCACACCAGCGACGGCAGCCTGCTCTTCGCCCACCGCTGGGTGCAGCACCGCAACCAGCGGCGGCACCTGATCGTCCCCCTCAACCAGGACGCGCTCAAGACGGAGATCGCCGCGTCCCTGACCACCGCCCAGCGCGCCAACCCCGAGTTCGCGACCTCCCTGGTCTCGGCCGCCCCCAACGCGCCCCTGGTCACCGAGGGCGGGTTCCGCGTGGTGCACCCCCTGGAGCCCTGGCTGCCGGGCTACACCCTGGTCGTGGGGCGGGGGACCGGCGTGCTCGGGGCGGCCAACCGGCAGCAGCGGGCCGCGCGCATCGCCATGATCGCGGCGCTGCTGATCATCATCCTGGTGGGCATCCTGGTCATCGCCCGGGTCGTGTCCCGGGAGGTGGAGATCGCGCGCCTCAAGTCGGACTTCGTCAGCAACGTCAGCCACGAGCTGCGCACCCCGCTGACGACCATCCGGATCATGGCGGAGATGCTGGCCCTGGGGGCCGTGCCCACCGGGGAGAAGCAGGCGGAATACCACAAGAACATCGTCAGCGAGGCCGAGCGCCTGACCCGGCTGATCAACAACGTCCTGGACTTCGCCCGCATCGAAGAGGGCCGCAAGAAGTTCAAGTTCGGCATGGGCGACATCGGCGACGCGGTGTTCGAGGTGGAGCGCATCACCGGCGACTACGTGCGCAAGGAGGGCTTCACGCTGACCACCCACGTCGAGCCGGGCCTGCCCGCCACCGCCTTCGACCGCGACGCGATCATCCAGGCCCTCATCAACCTGATGAGCAATGCGGTGAAGTACAGCGGGGAAGACAAGCGCATCGAGATGGGCTGCGAACGGCTCCGAGACTCGATCTGCCTGTACGTGGCCGATCACGGCCCGGGAATCGAGCAGAAGGAGATCCCCCACCTCTTCGAGAAGTTCTATCGTGGCGGCGATCACATGACCCGAGAGGCCGGGGGGACGGGCCTGGGCTTGTCGATCGTGACGCACATCACGTCTGCGCACGGCGGCACGGTCAACGTGGACAGCAGAATGGGTGAGGGCAGCCGCTTCCAGCTGGTGTTGCCCATCTCCCAGGTCAGCGACCTGGCGGGGCCGGAGAGGCGAAGATGACGCAGAAGAAGAAGGTCCTGATCGTTGAGGACGAGAAGCAGATCCGGGAGAGCCTCCAGGACTTCTTCAACCTGCAGGGCTACGACGTCGAAGGCGCAGCCACGGGCGACGAGGGCCTCCGCAAGGGGCTGTCGGTGTCCCCCGATCTCATCGTGCTCGACATCATGCTGC
>CALCXL010000734.1 GCA_937907595.1 uncultured Pseudomonadota bacterium | reverse complement strand
CGTGTTCATGTGGCTGTTCGGGACCAGGCCCGTCACGCCGGGGGAGATGATGGCGAAGATGCCGAACTCGGCGACCTTCTCCACGGTCACCTTGATCTTGTCGCCCACGTTGACCTCGCCCGCGGTCGCGGTCCAGGGGTCCTCGCCGCCCGCCTGCTTGATCGACAGGGCCAAACGGCGCTTCTTGGGATCGACCTCCAGGACGAGGACCTCAACGTCCTGCCCCTCGGCGAGCATCTCCCGGGGGTGGCTGATCCGCTTGTTCCAGTCGAACTCGCTGATGTGAACCATGCCCTCCAGACCGGGGGCCAGGGCCACGAACGCACCGAAGTCGGCCAGGCGGGTCACCTTGCCCGTGTACGTCTTGCCGGTCTCGAACTGGGCCTTGACGTCCTTCCAGGGATCGCCGGCGGCCTGCTTCATGGAGAGGCCGATGCGGTCGCGCTTGCCGTCGATCTTCAGCACCTTGACGCGCACGGGCTGCCCCGGCTGCACCACGGTGGAGGGATCCTCGACGCGCTCCCAGCTGATCTCCGAGACGTGCACCAACCCGTCGACGCCGCCGAGGTCCACGAAGACCCCGAACTCCATGACCTTGCGCACGGTGCCGTCGAGGATGCTGCCCACCTCCAGGCGGGAGCGCGTGTCCTTGGCCTGCTCTTTGGCCTCCTGCTCGAGCAGCGCCCGACGCGACACCTTCAAGTTGCGGCCCGTGGGGTCGAACTTGGTCACCAGGAAGCGGAACTTCTTGCCCACGTAGACCGACAGGTCCTCGGCGATGAGGCCCCGGTCCACCTGCGAGCGAGGGCAGAAGGCGCGGCGGGTGCCGATGCGGACCTCCAGGCCTCCCTCGTTGAAGCCGTCGACGCGTCCCTCAACGGGCATGCCGGCGCCGGCCGCCTCTTCCAGCCGCTCCGTGAGCAGGTTGGCCTGCAGGGCCCCGTAGGACAGCCGGATCGACTCACCGACCTGGACCACCTGCGCCTGGATCTCGTCGCCGACGGCGAACGTGAGGTTGCCGGCGAGGTCCGAGACCTCCCGGCGGTTGACCCAGGCTTCCTGCTTGCCGCCGATGTCGACGAAGACCTCGTTGTCTGAAATCGAGGCCACGGTGCCGACCACGCGGTCGCCGGGCTTGAACTCCTGCATGCCGCCGTGGGCTTCGAGCATGGCCGCGAAGTCCTGATCCAGCTCCGCCGCCACCGCGGCCGCGTCGGCCAGATCGGGGGCGTCGAGGGCGCCGCCCTGGTGGGCGTCCTCCCCCAGGAGGTCGGGGGAGTTGGCGAGCACGTCGTCCAGGGAGGCGGGAGCCGAGGGGTGGGGCACGTCGCGAACCACGACCTCGATCGGCTCGGCGGCCGCAGCGGAGAGGTCCGCGGACAGCTGCTGAGCCACCAACTCCGCCGCGCTCGAGGCGCCCTCGGCGTCGGCATCGGAGCGGGGGCGACGCTTGACCACCGAGCGGTCGGGGGCGTCCTGGGGGGTCGGGTCTTCGTCGGACATGGTCTCTCCTGCCGTCGCGGGGCGACGCGAGCCGCGGAGGATGGCAAAGCAGGCCCACGAGATCAATGCGTATCGACCGCTCTCCGCGAGCTCAGCCCCCCGAGAGGCGACAGCTCAGCGCTCCTCGATCCGGCCGATCGCGTCCACCGACGCCCACCAGACCCGCCCGCGGGGCCCTTCGACCAGGGCTGAGAAGCCTCCAGCGAAGCTGTAGGGCGAGCCAGAAGGTGCGTCGATGAGCCGAGCGTCCAGGGCGATTCTGTGGTTTCGGACCCCGGTTCGGCCGGCGTTCAACGACAGACGATGGATCGCCGCGGTGTGCCAGGTGCTGAAGAGCAGCTCTTCCCCGTCGTGTCCGACGCGAACGACCAGGCCCGTCGGGGCGATGCGCGAGCGGGCGCTGTCCCACAGGGGGGGCACCACCGAGGGGTCGGAGTGCATCAGGGCGGCGTCGTCGATCCCTCCGCCGTAGCGCGGCCACCCCGCGTCGGCACCGGCGGTCAGTCGGAGCAGCCGGTCGCAGCAGTGCGGGCCGTTGTCGGTGGCGAGGAGGGCACCCTGCCCGTCGAAGGCCAGGCCGTAGACGTTGCGCAGCCCCCGGGCGAAGACCGGAGAGCCCGGGTCGGGGTTGTCGGGCGGGAGGGAGCCGTCGGGCTCCAGGCGCAGGATCGTGCCCGCGAGCGGGTGGGGGGGGGCCCCGGGACCGCCGTCGCCGACGCTGGCGTAGAGACGGCCGTCGGGTCCGAAGGCAAGCACCCCGCCCGAGTGCACCGCGCCGGCGGGCAAGCCGTCGATCACCGGCACCGGCGGACCGAGCTGCCGGTCCACGATGGGGTAGCGGGCGATGCGGCTGGTGCCGCGCGGACGCTGTCCAGGCGCGACCGGCTCGAAGCTGGCCGCCGACATCGCGTAGAGCCACCGTCCCGCGGGGTCGACCGCCAGCCCCCAGAGCCCGGCCTCCCAGGACTCCGCGCGGTATCCCACGGGCTGCGCGGCCTGCACCCGCGCCAGCTCCCTGGGCCGGCCCTCGGCCCCGGGAGCCACGGCGAGGATGCGGCCGGTGGCGAACTCCGCGACGTAGGCCGTGCCGTCGGGACCGAGCGCCAGGCCCGAGACCAACGCGAAGCCGCGGGCGACCACCCGAGCCTGCAGGCTGCGCTCCACCGGGACCCCCACGGGGTGGACGTAGGCCCCGGCGCCCCGGTCCCCGGTCGCCAGCGCCGCCCAGAGCAGGCCCAGGAGCCCCAGGACGAGGGCGGGCACCCGCGGCCGGAGCCGGCGCCCCCCCTCCATGCCCAGCAGCAGGGCCAGGCAGGCAGCGCCCTCGGCGAGGCGGGCACGGCCGGAGAGCGAGAGGACCGCGACCATCCCAAGGCCCAAGAACACCGCCGCCCACCGCCGCTCGGGCACGTCCTGCTCCGCGGGTCGGGGGCCCCCGGCCAGCGTCGCGGCCGCCACGGCGACGAAACAGAGCCCCGCGATCGGGGTCCAGAGCGTCGCTCTCAGGGCCGCCTCGAGCGGTCCCGACGCCAGATCGGACGCGCGAGCCGAGGCCTGGGCCACCGCCAGCCCGCCCAAGCTGAGCGCGCCAAGGCCGAGGGGCGGAAGCCTGCGCCCGGCGAACCCCAGCCCCGCGCCCAGGAACCCGGCGGCCACCAGCCGGACCCCGCCGCCGCCCGCCAGCCCGATGAGCGCGAGGCTGAGCAGGGCCGCCAGCAGCAGCAGCCGCCCCGACCGGCCCCGGCCCATGGCCAGCCCCAGGAGCACGAAGGGGGGCACCCCCTCCCAGGCGGCCGCGAAGTCCAGCAAGTGCAGCAGCTGCTCTAGCACCCCGTCGCTCCCGCGCTGGCGCCGCCCCGGCCCGCGGGCCATCCTGCCCCATGCGCGTCGCACCCCGTCCGCTGGACCTGCGCCTGCTTGGCCTCATCGTGGGGCTCGCGGCAGCCCTCTACCTGCTCCTGCTCTGCCCCGAGGCGTACTGGGGCGACAGCGCGGCGCTGTCCAGCCTCCTGGACTCGGTGCCCAAGCCCTTCACGCGCTCCTACTGGCTCTACAAGCGCTCGGCCCTGGCCCTGAGCACGCTGGGGCTGGAGCCAGCCGTGGCCGCGAACGCTGCTTCCGCCCTGTTCGGCGCGCTCGGGGTCGGGGCGGCGGGCGCGGCCGTGTTTCGGTGGGGTGGAGGACGCCTGGGCGCGCTGGTCGCCGCGGGGAGCCTGGCCGTCGCTCACACCTGGTGGAGCATGGCCGAGGTGGCCGAGGTCTACACGCTGCACGGCCTCCTGCTGCTGGGGCTGGTGGCGCTGGCCCCTTCCACCGGGCGGCGGGGCCTGCTCGCCCTGGGGCTGCTCGCAGGCCTGAGCCTCAACCACCACCGCATGATCCTGCCCGCTGTGGTGCTCACGCTCGGCTTCGCCGCCTGGCGGGTGCCGGGGCAGCGCCGGACCCTGGCCCTGGGCCTGGGGTTGGGCGCCCTGCCCTGGCTGTTCCTGTGCGTGCGGTTCGGGCCCTGGACCCTGGACCCTCCCGAGGGAGTTGGCGCCCTGCAGCTGTGGGTGGAGCGCGCGTTGCTCGGGGGCCGCGGCAGCGCCGCTGAGATCCTGGGCACCCGCGGCGACCTGCTCGGCTCCCTGGCGCGGATCGGTCGCTTTGTGCTCCTGAACTTCCCCGGCCCCGCGCTCCTCCTGGCCTTGCCCGGTGCGCGTTGGCTGGCCCGACGCGATCCCGGTGGGGCGGCCCTGGGCCTGGGCCTGGCGATGTCTGCGCTCGCCATGGCGCTCGCCCTTCGCTGGGCGGGGGACGCTCACGTGTACCTGGTGTCGTTGCACCCGCTGTTGGCGGTGCTCGCGGGGCTGGGGGCGAGCGCCGTCGCCACCCACCGGCCGCGCCTGGCCGCAGGCACCGGCGCCCTGGCCGCGATCGCACCGCCGGTCCTGTACGCCTTGCTCGCATTCGGCCCGCTGGGCGAGGTCGTCAGCCCGAGCGCTGACGATGAGGCCCGGGCCGAGCTCTTCTGGCCGGGTCGGGCGGGCTGGTCCGAAGGATCGAGCTGGTGGCTGGCCCGCTCGGCGGATCTTCCCGACGGAGCCCTCGTGGTCCCACGCTGGCGCGAAGGCACCGTGCTCGAGTACCGACAGCAGGAGTTGGGCTTTCGAGTGGACCTGGGGCTGCAGTTGAGCCCGGCCCGACCGCTCCTGCTGGAGTCGCCGAGCCGTGCAACCTTCGTCACCTGGACCCCGGCCACGGCCGAGGTCCCCACCGACGTCGCCCGCCTCGACCTGCTGCTGCAAGGCGATCAGCCAGGCATCCGACGGGTCGTGCTCAGGGAATGGTGACCGACACAGAGGTCGTGCGAACCGTCTGCGCCTCGTCCACCGCCGTGACGGTGATCAGGTGCGTGCCGGTGCTGAGGCCCACGTTGATGGCGGCCCAGTCCGTGGTCAGCGGGCCGGGGCCCGGCGAGGGGTGCGGCGTGACGGTCGCGCTGCCCAGGAAGCCGTCCAGGTCGCTCTCCAGGCTGACCAGCACCTGATCGGGGGCGGTGTCCGTGATGTCGCCGGTGATCGTCATGACCGCAGCGGGCGCCGTGATCGGGTCGATCTCCACCAGCGGCGCGTTGTTGATGCCGTAGGCCACGTAGCTGGCGGTGTTGCCGCCATTCTCGTAGACCGCGTCCTCGTTGCCGGGGCAGGCGACGGGGTCCAGGTTGGTCTGTCCGCCGTAGTACCAGTGGTAGGAGTCCGTGGACGCCTCGTAGCGGATGCCGCGGCCGGTGATGACCTCGCCGTCGAAGCGGGCGCAGGTGGTGGCCGACTCCAGGGCCGGGAGGTCCGAAGGCGACTCCCAGAGGTCGAAGGTGCCGCGGCCGGCACCCACGCCGATCCCGTTGCCGCCGGAGCCGCCCGTGTACCAGATCTCCAGATCCGTGGTGCCGGTGGGGTCGTCGATGACGTTGACCTGGCTGACCTGGTTGGCGCCCTCGCCGACCAGCCAGGGCGAGTCAGCCGCGTCGAGCACCACGTCCGCCTCGCCGTTCAAGTCGTCGTCGGTGCGGGTCCAGGTCATGCCGCCGTCCTCGGAGGTGGCGTGGAAGGTACGCCAGGGCTTGGGGCCCGGGTCCGTGGTCGAGCGGCCCGCGTACCAGAGGTGCAGCAGCCCGCTGGAGCCCTCGAACTTGAGGTGGGGGTGCAGGACCAGGTCGTTGTCCAGGCCGGAGGCCGCCACCTGCAGGGTCGCGTCGGTGATCGCGGTCGATCCGTCGCCCGGATCGACGCGCTCCCAGGGGCCCAGCGGGTCCGTGGCCGAGGCGATGCCGATCTCCCGGCGTCCGCCGGACGCCACGCGAGCGTGGTAGGCCATGACGTAGGGGCGGGCGAACGCGCCGCCGCCGTCCGCCACGGGGCGGGGAGCGGCGAGGAAGGACACGCTCGGCTGCGAGATGCTGCGGTGATCCCACTCGCCGGGGGCGGGCTCAAGCAGCGGGCCGACCGGGTCGCCCCAGGTGACCCCAGCGTCGTCGGACTCCACCGCGCCCACCGCCTGCACGGTGTCGGTGTGGTGCCCACGGAAGTAGATGAAGTGGTTGCCGCCGACCGGATCCACGAAGTAGTCGGGCAGCGAGATGCGGCCGGCGTGCCACTCGGCCTCCTGCGGGGAGGCCGCGGCCTGGTCCGCGTAGGTGAAGCCCGGGTAGATCACGGGAGCGCACTGGGGCTGCACGCCCGAGGTGTAGATGTCCTCGGGGAACACGTGCTTGTCGCGGTCGTCGCAGTCCTCGCCGCCGATGCCGCAGCCCGACGTGTCGAAGCCGTCGCCATCCCAGTCGGACTCAACGCCTTCGGGGTCGGCCTCGTCGACGCCGCCGTCGCAGTCGGTGTCGACGCCGTCGCAGGCCTCACCCGCGGTGGCGTGCACGTAGGGGTCGGTCTCGTCGCAGTCGCCAGAGCAGGGCGTGAAGCCGTCGCCGTCGTCGTCGCGGGGGTGCAGGGCCGGGTCGCTGTCGTCGCAGTCCAGCCCGCCGCAGGCCGCCGCGTCAAAACCGTCGCCGTCCGCGTCGGAGCCCGCGTAGTTGCCACTCGTGTCGTCGTCGTCGATCCCCAGGTCGCAGTCGTTGTCGATCAGGTCGCAGATCTCGACGGCGTCGATGTTGATCTCGGGGTCGGTGTCGTCGCAGTCGTCGTCGCCGCCCGGGGCCACGATCCCGTCCGAGCCGCAGGTGGTGTAGCCGTCGCCGTCGACGTCGTAGCCCTCGTCGATCAGGCCGTCGCAGTCCTCGTCGTCCGCATCGCAGACCTCCGTGGCGCCGGGGTTGATCGCCGGGTCACCATCCTCGCAGTCATCGCCGCCCGCCAGGCCGATCCCGCTGTCCACGAAGCTCGTGCAGGGCAGGTAGCTGTCGGTGTCGCCGTCGATCTCGTCGGCCGGCACCACGGTGTCGCAGTCGTTGTCGATGCCGTCGCAGGCCTCGGTCAGGGTCGGCGCGCGCAGGGGATCGGCGTCGTCGCAGTCCAGGCAGACCGGGCTGCCGTCGACGTCGTCGTCGGTCGTCTCTTCGGCCGGCAGGGCGCCGTCGCAGTCGTTGTCCTCGCCGTCGCAGATCTCGGTGGCGAGGGTGTTCGTGGCCGGGTTGGTGTCGTCGCAGTCGCCGTCGCAGGCGGACTGAGAGTCACCGTCACCGTCCAGGAGCTCGTCACCGACGCTGCCGTCGCAGTTGTTGTCGATGCCGTCGCACAGCTCCGTGGCGCCCGTGTAGGTGGTGGGCTCGGCGTCATCGCAGTCGTCGCCGCCGAGCACGCCGGTCACGGAGTGGTCGACGAAGGAGCCGCAGGGCAGGTAGCCGTCGACGTCCCCGTCGGACTCATCGGCGGGCAGGACGCCATCGCAGTCGTTGTCCAGGCCGTCGCAGACCTCGGGGTTGGTGGGGAAGGAGTCCGGGTTTGCGTCGTCGCAGTCCGCGCAGGCGACGCTGAAGTCGCCGTCGACGTCGTCGGTCTCGTCCGCGGGCAGGACGCCGTCGCAGTCGTCGTCCACGCCGTTGCAGGCCTCGACCGCGGCGGTGTTCACCGCGGGATCGGCGTCGTCGCAGTCGTCTTCGCAGACCATGAAGCCGTCGGTGTCGGCGTCCAGCTCCACCGCGGGGAGCGCGGCGTCGCAGTCGTTGTCCAGGCCATCGCAGACCTCGGGGTTGCCGGGGAACATGGCCGGCTCGGCGTCGTCGCAGTCGCTGTCGCAGAGCAGCACGGTGTCCAGGTCGGCGTCGACCTCGTCGGCGGGCACGGCGCCGTCGCAGTCGTCGTCGACGCCGTTGCAGGCCTCCGTGGCGTCGGGGTTGACCAGCGGCGCGGCGTCGTCGCAGTCCTCGTCGCCCGTGTCCACCTGCCCGTCGGTGCCGCAGGTGGTGAAGCCGTCCGCGTCGGCGTCGAACTCGGCGTCGGTCTCACCGTCGCAGTCGTCGTCGACCGCGTTGCAGATCTCCACGCCGTCGGGGTTCACCGTGGGATCGTTGTCCACGCAGTCCAGGTCGTTGTCCGCGTAGCCGTCGGGGGCGGTGTCGTCGCAGTTGGGCTCCGCGTTCCCCGCGCCGAATCCGTCGCCGTCGGTGTCCGGGTA
>CALCXL010000733.1 GCA_937907595.1 uncultured Pseudomonadota bacterium | reverse complement strand
GGCGTCGTCGTCGGCGCTGGTGTCGTCGGCGTCGGCGCTGTCGTCGTCGTCGTCGGGCGTGGGATCGCCGATGGAGCCGCCGGACGTGCAGGCGGGCAGGATCAGGGCGAGGAGGAAGGCGAGGTGTGGGCGCATGGGGGGGTCTCCGACGCGAATATAGCCCGCGCCCTCCGGGAGGATAGGCCCCTGTTCGGCCCGGAGTGGCGGCGGTCGACGTCCCGGGGAGGCGGCGCGATCGCGGCGGGGCTCGGGATCGACCGCGGGTCTTGCGTCGGTGCAGGCGATCCCTTACCTTCCGCGCGCTCCTCAGGGAGCAGCCCCACAGAGGGCAGCGCTGCCAGCGCATGAAGGAGGTGATTTACATGCCGGGTGTACGAGTTCGCGAAGGTGAGCCCTTCGAGCGTGCTCTGCGCCGGTTCCGTCGTCAGGTGGAGCGTGCCGGGATCCTCAAGGAGGTCCGTCGTCGCCAGTACTACGAAAAGCCGAGCGTTCGCCGCAAGAAGAAGGCTCTCGCCGCCCGCAAGCGCCTCCTCAAGAAGTTGAGGAAGTTGCAGAAGGGCTGAGAGCCCCATTCCTGTTTGACCGAAGCCCGCGTTCCCTGGTTTGACCGGGGGGCGCGGGCTTCGCCGTTCTCAGAAGGGTCCGAGCATCTGGCTCACTGCGGGCAGGACTCGATCTGCGCGCAGTTGGCGCCGGCCTCCACGCACTCGACGTAGGCGGTGCGCCAGGTCCCGGCGCTGGTGCACTCCGTCGTGCACTGCGTGTAGCTGCGCTCCTCGTCGCCGCACTCTTCGATGTGGGCGGTGCAGGCGCGGTCGCAGAGGTCCGGCGGGCAGGCCGACAGCAGGGGGAGTAAGACGACCGCGAGGAGGGTGGGGAGCCAACGCATGGCCCGATCGTAGCAAGGCGCCCGATCGCGGGGGCCCGACGAGGCGACCGTTCCGCGTACACTGGTAGGGCATGCGGGCAGTCCTCCTGGCTTCGGTCCTCGCCCTCGCGTCCCCATCGGTCGACGCGGGCGGGCCCAACACCTTCACGTTCCTGGCCCTGGAGCCGCCGGCGGTGCACCTGGCCGGTGGGTACCAGATCCGCCTGCAGCCCAGCGCCGGCGAGCGGCACGACCTTCTCGATCAGGCCCTGGCCCTGCATCTGCAGGATCCCCTGCGCGGCGCCCCCGACAGCCGCCGCGCCGCCCCTCCGCCCGGGGGCCCGGGGCCCTCCTTCCTGGCCGTGGTGGCGGGCCCCGGCTCCCGCGCCGTGGTGGGCGGGCTGGCGGCGGCCCCGTCGGCTCCGTCCGCGCCGATCGCACAGCAGCTGGTGGTGAGCGTGACCCTGGAGGACCCCGAGTTCTGGGAGGCGTGGACCGTCGACCAGGCGCAGCCCGAGGGGCAGGTCGGCTCCTGGAGCTTCTGCCTGAGCCGGGAGGCCACCCTGCGCGCCCAGCTCCTGGTCCAGGACGGGGTCAGCGGCCGGGTCCTGGAGCAGGCCCCCCTGATCTACGTGGAGGCCGCGAGCGACTGCGGCGCGACCCGGGAGGACGCCGCGCAGCGGGTGACGCCGGAGGACGCCCTGGCGGAGTTCGCCGTGGATGGCCTGGCTCGGAGCGTCGCCGATCGGGTGTCGCCGCGCTGGGTGGCGGTGGAGGCGCGCCTGGTGCGCAAGGGGCCGTCGGCGCGGGGGCACAAGGTGCTGCGATCGGGGGACTTGGCGGCGGCCACGCGCTGGTTCGTGGACGCGAGCGCGCGGGACCCCGAGGACGTGTGGCTGCGCTACCACGCCGCGGTCCTGCTGACGGCGGGCTTTCACTTCGGGGCGGCCCGGGACCACCTGGCCGGCGCTCGGGCCCGGGCCGATGAGCTGCTGTTCGCCGAGTGGGAGGAGGAGATCCACCGCCGCGAGCGCGCCGCCCTGATGCTCCGCCGCATGGGCGTGCCGCAGGAGCCGATCCGCTTCTGAACGCGACCTGGTCTCCCCTTGACTCGGCCGCCGCAGACCCCAGGATCACCCCACACCCCATGGGAACGAACACATGAACCAGAGAACTGCCTTCGGGAGCGACTACTCGTCCATCCCCGTCTCCCAGGCCGCGGACGCCGCCCGCGCCGCCTTCGTCAGCCGCGTCTACGGCCTGATGTTCGCCACCATGGTCGCCGCGTCGGCCGCCTCCGCCTTCGCCTTCGAGCCCGCGGTCGCGCCCTTCACCACCTTCCTGGCGCGGCACTGGTTCCTGGCCATGCTGGGGTACTACGGCCTGGCCTTCGGCGTGCACGCGGTCAGCCGGGTCCCGGTCGTCGGATCGGTGCTGATGCTGGGCTTCGGGGTCTTCACCGGGCTGTGGATCGCGCCGATGGTGCACTACTACGCCCAGGCCAACCCCGCGGCCATCACGTCGGCGCTGCTGGGCACGGCGGGCATCTTCGGCAGCATGAGCCTCATCGGTGCGTTCACAAAGCGCGACCTCAGCGGCCTGGGCGGCTTCCTGCTGCCCGGGGTCATCGTCGCCGTGGTGCTCTCCCTGCTCAACGTCTTCTTCCTGGGCAGCAGCCTGCTGTCCACCGCCCTGTCCGCCGTCATCGTCCTGATCTTCGCCGGCTACGTGGCCCACAACACCCAGAACGTGCTGCAGCGCTACCCCCTCAACGCCCACGTCAGCGCCGCCATGCAGCTGTACCTGGACGTGTTCATCATCTTCATCCACCTGCTCAGCCTCTTCGGCGGCAACCGGCGGTAGCGCCGCCTCCCCGGCGTCCATCGATCGCGTCGCCCCGCCCTCCGCGCATCGCCCAGGGGGCCTGCGGTGCCCTCCCCTTGGGGCACGATTCCCGCATATGCTCCGCGGTATGCGCGCTCTGACCGGTGTCCTCCTCTCCCTGCTGATCGCCTCGCCGGCCCTCGCCCAGACGGGCGGGCCCAATGCCTTCGGTTACGAGTTCCAGCCTGCGGACTTCGACTACGTGGCGCCCCCGGCGACCGCCACGCCCCTGACGATGTTCGACGACGGCCTGGTCACGGTGGCCCTGCCCTGGGACTTCTCGTTCTACGGCGTGGACTACGGCGACGTGGGGGTGGCCGACAACGGCGGCATCACGTTCGGGGCCACGTTCGGCGTCGACTACTTCAACGACTGCCTGCCGCCCGCCTTCTCCCAGCCGCCCCACGTGGCCGTCTACTGGGAGGACCTCAACGCCGACGTCGGCGGGGAGCTCTACGCGTGGCACGACACGGCCGCGGGCAACGACCGCTTCGTCGTTAGCTGGGAGGACTACGCGCAGTACTACTCCAGCCCCGCTGCCTACGACGGCGGCACCTTCCAGATCCACCTGCACCCCGGCGGCTCGATCGAGCTGCACTGGCTGGACACCGCCTTCGACGATCCGACCTACACCGACGGGGCCGACAGCACCCTGGGCATCGTCGACCCCGCCCTGACCGACGCGCTGGAGTTCTCCTGCATGACCGCCAGCTCCCTGGAGGGCACGGCCACGGTCTTCTCCACCTGCGAGGACCTGGACGGCGACTCCTACAGCGCGACGGCCTGCGGCGGCAACGACTGCGACGACGCGGACCCGGAGATCCACCCATCGGCCCTGGAGCTCTGCGACGACGCCATCGACCAGGACTGCGACGGCGCGGACCTGGAGGGCGACGCGGACGCCGACGGCTACGTCTCCGACCAGTGCGTGGGCGGGGACGACTGCGACGACAACGACCCGGCCCTCTCCCCGGCCGTGGACGCCGACGGGGACGGCTCCAACGCCTGCCTGGACTGCAACGAGTTCTACGACTTCATCAGCCCCCTGGCCCCGGAGATCTGCGACGACGCCATCGACAACGACTGCGACGGCGTGGACGACGACGGCGACGCCGACGGGGACGGCTGGCAGAACGCGGCCTGCGGGGGCGTGGACTGCGACGACACGGACCCGTCCATCAACCCCTCGGTGGACGACGACGGGGACGGCTACCACATCTGCGAAGACTGCGACGACACCGAGGTCGACGTCTACGACGGCGCGCCGGAGATCTG
>CALCXL010000732.1 GCA_937907595.1 uncultured Pseudomonadota bacterium | reverse complement strand
CGACGTCATCTGCGTGGACAAGGACGAGGCCAAGGTGGAGCTCTTGCGAGGGGGCGGAGTGCCGATCTACGAGCCTGGTCTCGACCAGCTGATCGCACGGAACACCCGCGAGGGGCGCCTTCACTTCACCAGCGACGGGCCTGGGGCCGTCGCGTCCGCGGCGGTGATCTACATCGCGGTCGGGACACCCTCTGCAGAGGACGGCAGCGCCGACCTGAGGGGGGTCTACGCCGTCGCGACGCTGGTGGGCCAGCACCTGGCGATGCCTTCGGTGGTGGTGATCAAGTCCACGGTCCCGGTGGGCACGGCCGATCGCGTCCGGGAGCTCATCGCGGCCCACGCCAGGCACCCCTTCGACGTGGCAAGCAACCCGGAGTTCCTGAAGGAGGGTGCTGCCATCGATGACTTCATGAAGCCCGACCGGATCGTGGTCGGCTGCCAGGAGGACTCGACCCGCTCGGTGATGAACGACATCTACCGGCCGCTGCTGCGCACGGGAAAGCCCATCCTCTTCATGGACAACCGCAGCGCGGAGCTGTCGAAGTACGCGGCGAACGCCTTCCTGGCGACGAAGATCAGCTTCATCAACGAGCTGGCCCGCCTCTGCGAGGGCGTGGGCGCTGACATCGAGCACGTGCGGGTGGGTGCCGGGACCGACAGCCGCATCGGCCTGCGCTTCTTCTTCCCCGGGGTTGGCTACGGCGGCTCCTGCTTCCCCAAGGACGTGCGCGCGCTGATGCACACTGGGACCGCCGCGGAGCGCCCGATGACCATCCTCGAGGCGGTGGACGAGGCCAACAACCGCCAGAAGGAGGTGCTGGGCGCCAAGGTGGTCAAGCGCTTCGGCGAGGACCTCTCCGAGCTGCGCTTCGCCGTCTGGGGCCTGTCCTTCAAGCCCCGCACCGACGACATGCGCGAGGCCCCGAGCCTGACGGTGATCGAGGAGCTGCTCGCTCGAGGTGCCCGGGTGTCGGCGTATGACCCCGAGGCGATGGGCGAGGCCCGCAAGGTGCTCGGGGACCGCATCCAGTACGCGGACACCCCCCTGAGCGCCGCGCAGCACGCCGACGCGCTCATCCTGGTGACCGAGTGGAACGAGTTCCGGAACCCGAGCTGGGCGCTCCTGCAGCGCACGATGCGGGGCCGCGTGGTCTTCGATGGGCGGAACATCTGGGATCCGGAGAGGGTCCGAGAGGCAGGGTTCGAATATACGGGCATCGGTCGGCCCTGAACCT
>CALCXL010000731.1 GCA_937907595.1 uncultured Pseudomonadota bacterium | reverse complement strand
GGCGTCGGTGGTGTTGCTGAGGCACAGGATCTCGTAGGCGTCGGTGAAGCCGTCGTTGTCGTCGTCCTCGTCCCCGGCGTTGCAGGTGCCGTCGCCGTCGGTGTCGAAGCCGTCGTTGGCGGGGTCGAAGAAGCCCGAGGGGTTGCAGTCGTCGCAGCCGTCGGGCTCCGAGTCGCCGCAGAGCAGGTTGACCAGGGGCTCGGGGTCGGTGCCGTTGGGCACGCCGTCGCCGTCGAAGTCCTCGGCCGCGCAGGCGGCGTCGTTGGCGCAGGAGGAGTCCAGGCAGTCGATGGGGCCGTCGGCGTCGTTGTCCAGGCCGTCGTCGCAGTCGGCCTCGGCGTGGGCGACGGCGGGCAGGGCCAGCAGGAGCATCAGGAGGAGGACGCGCATGCTGGCTCCCAGGAAACGGCAGGCTGGAAGACACTGGCCGCAGGGCACTTTACATTCCCTTGACAAGCGAGGGAACCGTCATTTGCCTGCTACATTCGCCGGCCCGGAGGTTCCCCGTGTTGCTCCCCTTGCTGCTGGTCCTGGCCGGCGTCGTGTTGGCCGTCCTCTCCTGGCCCGGGCTGGTGGACGACCTCTTCGCGCGCGCGCGCAGCAGGAAGCAAAAGGGCGCCGAGCTGGCGGCGGAGTTCGCGGACGATCTGGGTGAGTACGTCAGCGCGCCGGCGGCGGCGAAGCTCCGGGCGGGGCCGTCGAAGCAGCTGGTGGACGAGGCCCGGCCCATCGAGCCCGACACCGCCGACCGCAAGCGCCTTGCGGAGCTCTACGCCTTTTTGGATCGGCTGGAGCAGGCCACGCAGGAGGACGACCCCGACGTCTGGCCGGACGCGGCGTCGGGCGCAAAGGACCTGGCCGACGCGGCGGCGATCCTGCACCGGGCGGAGCTCCGGGCCGAGCGATCGGCGGCGGTGGGCGACGGCGGGCACGCGGCGGCGGCGCTCTGCGAGAAGGCCGTGGACGCGCTCTCCCGGGCGGCGCAGCGGGGGGCGGACGAGGGGGCGATCCGCCTGGCGTTGGCGCGGGCGGCCTGGGTCAGGTCGCGGGGGCGGGAGCACCGGTACCACCGCGAGGGGGTGAGGGCGGCCATGCGCATGGCCAACGAGGCCCGCTCCATGCCGAGGCCCCCGGCGGGCGCCCAGCAGCTGGTGGCGCGCTGCCAGGTCGCGCTGGGGCGGCTGGACGCGGCGCGCACGGCGCTGGTGAAGCTCCTGGGGGCGGACGGCCAGGATGTGGAGACGCTGCGCTCGCGCTCGCGCTGGCTGTTCGCGCACGGGGACGAGCGCGGGGCCTCGGACGCCGCCGCGGACGTGCTGGATCGCCTGCCGGAGGCGCTGGCCATGGCCGAGCGGGTGCGGGTGGCGCCGATGTTCGAGCGGCAGGGGCGCTGGCGCACGGCGGAGGACCTCTGGGACGCGCTGCTGGCCTGGGACGAGTCGATGCAGGAGGCCTGGGCGGGCAAGGCGCGGGCGCGGCTGGAGGCCCGGGACTGGCAGGGCGCGGCGGACGCGGCGCGGCGATCCATCGACATCGAGCCCAACGCGGGGGCCCGGGACGCCCTGCGGCGGGCGATGGTGGAGAGCGGTGGAGAGGTGAGTTGAGGGCCTCGCTGCGTGGCAGACTGCGGAGCATGCGCACGCTGATGTCTCCACCGCTGCTCCTGCTGACGCTGCTCTGTGGCTGCGACGCGGCCGGCAGCCTGGAGGGCAACCCCACGCCGGCGCCCCCGACGGAGCCGGAGGAGGTCCGCCTCGAGGCCTCGGACGGGGTGGGGCTGGCCGGCACCTGGCAGGCGGCCCCGGGCGTGGAGCGCGGGATGGGAGCGCTGCTGCTGCACCAGGTCTCCGACCCCTCGGCCCCCCAGCACGACCGCCACGACTTCGACGCGCTGCGGCTGGACCTGCTGGAGGCGGGGGTCTCGGTCCTGGCCTTCGACTTCCGCTCGCACGGGGCCAGCGACGACGCGACGGTCCCGGCGATCAACCTGGCGGGGGACCGGGAGCAGCTCCCGCTGGACGTGCGCGCGGGCATCGACTTCCTTCAGCGGCAGGGGCACTCAGTGGACCCCGACGCCATCTCCGTGGTGGGCCTGGGCCTGGGCGCGGCGCTGGCGCTGGTGGCGGTGCACGAGTCCTACGACGACTTCGCGCCGGACTGGGGCGCGCGCTCCGCGGTGGCGATCTCCGCCCGGGCGGACCGGGCCGCGGATCTGAACAGCGACGGCACGCCGGTGCCCAACATGGCGCTGCACAACTGCTTGCTCATCGCGGGCGCGGACCACGCATCGGACGCGGCGGACGCCCAACTGCTCTACGACGAGGTCCGCGACACGGCCCGCCTGGAGCTCATCGACGGAAGCGACGCCCACGGCGCCGACCTGCTGGCGACCCAGCCGCGGGTGGGCGACCTGGTCGTCGACTGGTTCACCGACACCTGGACACCCGAGGACTCATGACCCACCGCACCCTGCTCACCCTCCTTGCGATCCTCCTGCTGGCCGCCTGCCCCGAAGACGGCACGCTGGGCGACGACGACGACAGCGCGGCCTCCGGCGACGACGACGACGCGGTGGGGGACGACGACGACACGGCCCCCCCGGCCGACCAGGTCACGATCACCACCGACGACGGCCTGACGCTGACGGGGGTGTGGCGGGCGCCGGTGGTGACGACGGGCCTGCCGGCCGTCCTGCTGCTGCACCAGTACGCGCGGGACCACAACGACTTCAACCTGCTGCTCGACGGCTTCGCGGAGGCCGGCATCGCGACCCTGGCCCTCGACCTGCGCTCCCACGGCGACTCGGACCCGGCGACGGTGCCCTTCGGCGACCTGCTGACGGACCCGACCCAGCTGCCCGAGGACGCGCGGGCGGGCCTGGCCTGGATCCAGAGCCAGGACGACGTGGACGCGGCGCGGGTGGGCGTGATGGGGCTGTCGGTCGGCGCCAACCTGGCCGTGGTGGCCAACCACAACCGGGTGGCGTGGGGCGTCAAGACGACGGTGGTGGTCTCGGCGAACATGGAGCGCGCGCAGGATCTGGCGGGCACCACGACGCTGGACCTGGCCTCCTCCATCTACATCGCGGCCGACCTGGAGCAGCCCCAGGCGGACCACGCCGACGCGCTGGGGGCGATCACGGCCGATCCTGTCGACGTGCGCCGCGTGGGCGGGACCTCAGCGCACGGCGTGGACCTGATCACCGGCAGCGCCGACGTGCGCGCGGGGGCTGTGGGCTGGTTCGTTACGAACCTCTGAATCGCTTCGGGCTTCAGCCCCGCGGGCGAGCGAAGACCCCCACCCAATCCAGGAAGCCCAGGCTCTGGGCCAGCTCTGCCCCCTCCTCCCGCAGCGCTTGCGCCTCGTCGGGCCGCTGCAGGTAGGAGAAGGCCTCGCCCAGGTACCAGGACGTGGCCAGGGACAGGGGCACGTGGTGGCGCAGCAGCTTGTCGGGGGGGAGCAGGGGGGAGACCTCCCGCCCCAGGCGCGCCTCCACGGCCGTCAGCACGCAGCGGGCCCGCCAGGCGATGGGCTGGTGGCCGTCCTCGTCCGCCTGTTCGACCACCTTCTTGAGGATCGGCAGGGCCCGCGCGAACTGCTCGCGGTCCACCATCAGCTCCCCCCGCACCAGGTTCACCTCCCGCTTGCGGTGCTCGGGCGCGTCGGGGCCCAGGCTGCGCGCCGCCTGCTCCAGGCAGTGCCAGGCCACCGACTTCTGCTGCCGGGACCGGTGCCACTTCGCGCGTTCAAGCCACCACACCGCCCAGGAGGCCTCCAGCTCGTCGGGGCCGGCGATGGACTCCATGCGCTCGAGCAGCCCCTCGGCCTCCCCGACGTCCTGGCGGGCCCGCGCCACGGCGAGGCGGTGGGCCGCGGCGGTCAACACGCCCTGGCGATCGCGCAGCCGACGGAACGCGTTCCAGGCCTCCATCGCCAGCTCGCTCGCCTGGTCGATGTGGCCTCGCAGCAGGTGCAGTTCGCTGAGGTTGCCCTTGTTCAGGGCGACCTGGTCCCGCTCGCCCATCTCCTCGAAGATGCGCGTGGCTGTGATCACCTCCTCCAGGGCCTGCTCCATGTCCCCCCGGCGGAACAGCAGCACCGACAGGTTGGTGCGCAGCCCGGCCTCCGCCCGCTCCTGGGCGGTGTCCCGGGCCAGCGCGATCGCGTGCACGATCTGCTGCTCGGCCTCCTCCTCGCGCCGCTTCTCCAGGAGCACGGCCGATCGCGTCCAGGCCGCGCGCACCGCCATGTTCTCCAGGTCCGCGCTGGAGGCCAGCAGGATGTCCGCCTCCGCCAGCCAGGCCAGGGCCGAGTCGAAGTCCCCCGATCGACGCGCCGCCCGCGCTCCCTGCAGGGCGAAGAGCAGGGCCAGATCGTCCGCCCCGTTCGCGGACGCGTCCCGCAGGCCCTGGCGCGCCACCCGCACGGCCGAGACGTAGTCGCCCCGGCGGGTGTGCAGCCGCGCGCAGGACACGCCGGCCGTCAGCCGGGAACGGGAGTCCGGGGCGGCGTCGGCGGCTTTGCCCACCGCCTCCTCCGCCGTGGGCAGATCGCCGTCGTTGAAGGCCAGCAGGAAGCGCAGCAGGTGGTAGCGGTAGACCGCCGCGGGGGAGACCGCGTCCAGGGCGGGGCCGGGGTCGCCGATCTGCAGCATCCAGCGCCGGGTGGTGGTCAGGTCCAGGGACTCGCCGGCGCGGTAGGCAGCCTCCAGCGCGTGGGGGAAGGCCGCCCGCTTCTCCCCCGCCGCGAAGAGGTGGCGCGCGGCCTGCGACGTCGCGTCGGGGCGGCGGTTGGCCTGCTTGAGCCAGGCCGCCGCGGCCCGACGGTGCAGCGCCCGCGCGTCGGTGGCGGACAAGCTGTCCAGCAAGGCCGTGCGCAGCGCTTCGCTGTGCAGCTCGGCGGTGTCCTCCTCGCCCCGGCGGTCCACCTCCAGCACCCGGCGGCGCTCCAGCTCGTTGGTGGCCCCCGCGAACGCGTCCGCCGAGAGCGCTGAAGCCGCTTCCACGATGGACAGGGGAGGGGTGCCGCCGATGAGGGCCAGGCAGCGCGCCACGTCGCGGGCCGACTTGCTCAGGCGCTTGAGGCGCTGGCCGTAGGCCGCCATCAGGGTGGACGGGGCGTCCCAGGCGGACGCGTCCTGGGCGCCTCCCGACTCGACCAGGTTGCGCGCCACCTCCACCGCGAAGCGCGGGTTGCCGTCGGACGCGTCGGCCAGGCGCCGGACGATCTCGTCCTCCACGGCGACGTCCACCGTCACGGAGCGGATCAGCTCGGCCACGTCCTCGGCGGACAGCGGCTTCAGGTGGGTGGAGTGCACGGCGGGCAGCGTGCGCAGGGAGCTCACCGCGGCGGCGACGGGGGTCGTGGCGTCGTCCAGGTCCTCGGATCGGTAGGTGGCCAGCAGCAGCACGCCGGCCGGGCGCGGCGGAGCCAGTCGACGGACCAGGGAGCCCAGGGCGCGCAGGGTGCCCTCGTCGGCCCACTGCAGGTCCTCGATGGCCAGGACGATGGGGGCGTCCCGCGCGGCCCGGCGCAGGACGTCGGCCAGGGCGCGGAAGAGGGCGGCCAGATCCTCCTTCTCGCCGCCCAGCTGCGCCATCACCGGCTGCGAGCCCACCGGGTCGAGCGCGGGCACCCCGTCGCCCAGCACGGGGAAGAAGCGGGTCAGCAAGGCCCGGTCGGCGCCCAGCACCCGGTCGCTGTGGCTGCGGGCCAGCCCGGGCCCCGCCAGGCGGAGGAGCACGTCGTGGAAGGGCGCGCAGAACGCCCCGCCCGCCCGGTGACAGCGGCCGATGGCCACCCGGGCTCCCTTGACCCAGGCCAGGCCGCGGAAGGCGTGCAGCAGCCGGGTCTTGCCGATGCCCTCCTCGCCCTCCACCAGCACCAGCCGGACCCCCTCCTTGCGCGAGGCCTTGAGGTGCGCGATCAGCGCGTCGAGCTCCGCCTGCCGACCCACGTGCCGGGGCGTGATCATGGCCGCCAACGTGCTGGCCGTGGCCGTGCGCCCGCGCTTGCTCTTGGCCTGCTCCAGCACCGCGCGGCGCGACGGGAGCTCCTGCGTGGAGTCGTCGGCGATGGGGGGCCGCGGGCGGCGCAGGGCCTGGACGTCGGCGTCGCTCAAGCGGGCGGTGGCCTCGTCGGGCACCCCCGCTCCCCGCGCGTTCGCCCGCAGCGCCGCGAGGCGGGGGTCCTGGCTGCGCAGGGTGTGCTCCTCGCCGTCGGGGAGGTCCAGCTCCAGCAGGTCGACGACGATGTGGGAGTCGTCGTCGACGATCTCCTCCATGGAGGCGCCCGCGGCTTCCCCCTCCACCTCCGCCTGGATGTTGAGCAGGTCGCGCTCCACGGCCCGCATGCTCTCCGGGCGGTCCGCGGGCTCCTTGGCCAGCATGCGCAGGAGCAGGGAGTCCAGCTCCGCCGGCACGTCGGTGTGGATGCGGGACAGGGGCTCGGGCTGCGCCGTGCAGTGCAGCCACAGGTACTCCTGGGGCCGCCGGGCGCGGAAGGGCGGGGCGCCGCTGAGGAGCTCGTAGAGCAGGATGCCCATGCCGTACATGTCCGCCCGGTGGTCCACCTGGGCGCCGGTGATCTGCTCGGGCGACATGTAGGAGTAGGAGCCCACGACGTGACCGACCTGGGTGAAGGAGGTCTGCTCCTCCAGCCACTTCGCCACCCCGAAGTCCACCAGCTTGACCACGCCGTCGTGGGTCACCAGCACGTTCCCGGGCTTCAGATCCCGGTGGACCAGCCCCACGTCGTTGATGGCCGCGACGGCACGGCAGAGCTGGATCGCCACCTCCAGGGTGCGGCGCAGGCGCTGCTCGGAGAGCGGGACGGGTTCGCCGCTGCGCTCCATCGGCGGGGGAGGGGGGAGGGGCTCCTCGGCGCCCAGGTCCAGCACGTGCCGGATGGCCGTGGCGCCGTGCACCCGCTCCATGGAGTAGTAGGCGACGCCGTCGGCCTCTCCGGCCTCCAGCACCTTGACCACGTTGGGGTGGTTGACCCGGCGGGCGGCGTCGAACTCCCGCGAGAAGCGCTGCACCCAAGAGGGGCGCATGCGCGCCAGGACCTTGACGGCGACCTCGCTGTCGTCGCGCGTGTCCCGCGCCAGGTACACGGCGGCCATGCCGCCCTGGCCCAACAGGTCCGAGATCTCGTAGGGGCCGACCCGTCCCAGGGTCGGCGAGAGGCCGCGTCGGGGGCCGTCGGCCACTGCCTCAGTCCTGGCGCCGCCGGCCCTGGGACTCGCCGCTGAAGTAGTCGGCCTTGTCCTTGAACAGCACGTTGAACGTGGTCAGGGAGCCCTGGCAGCGGGTGACGTACTGCTGGAGGTCGACCTTCTCCGCGTCGCCGAGCGCCGGGTGGGCGTTGACCTTGCCCTCCAGGACACGCAGGCGGTCGCGCAGCATCACGATCTTCTTGAAGAAGATGTCGATGGGGACTTCCTTGGCCTTGAGGTCCGGGTTGGCGGGCTGCAGAACCATGGTGCCGCCGCTCCACCGGGGGCCGAGGGCCGTCTCCCCGATGAGACCCTCCTCCTCGAGGCAGTCTCGCAGCGCCATCTTGATCTGCTGGTAGTCGATGGGATCGAGTGGCATGGCCGCGAAGTCTAGTACGGATGAACGGGGCGCGTTTGGCTGCGGGAACTCACGCGGGATCTGTTCGGTGAACCGGTTGGCCGGGCTCACTCCGCGGCGGGCCGGTAGGGGACGCCGCCGAGGACCAGGTAGTCGTCCGCCAGGCTGTCGATGGGCAGCTCGATCCGCCAGCCGCCCGCCGCGATCCGGTCCAGCTCGGCGGCGACGAAGTCCACGCAGCCGGCACCGTTGACGTCGGGGTCGTCGACCAGGGCCACGTCCGTCGCGACGTAGCTCAGCGACGCGGGCTGGGTGTCGGGATCCGGCGCCGCGTGGATCGCCACCGTGTCCGCGGTCATCCGGTAGTGACAGACCACGTGCTCGGCGTCGTCTGTGTGCGGCGTGACCTGCCGCACGACCTCGTGCACCAGGGCGCGGGGCGACTCGCTGACCGTGAGGCGATCGCCGTTCCCGCCGTCCCAGTCGCCGAAGAGCGCGTCGTGCTCCGCTCCGGCGTCGAGCAGGTCCGGGGGCTCGACGGGGGGGACGGCGGCTTCGTCCGCCACGTCTCCCGAGAGCGTGAGGGTGTCCCCGTCCAG
>CALCXL010000730.1 GCA_937907595.1 uncultured Pseudomonadota bacterium | reverse complement strand
CGTGGTCCTGTCCATGCACCCCGCCGAGGACAACGCCCACCGGGTCCGACGCGCCGGTGGCCGGGGCTACCTGGCCAAGCAGCTGCCGCCGGCGGAGATCGTCGCTGCCCTTCGCCGGGTGCTCGCGGGCGAACACATCGAGCCGCCTCCGTCCAACGACGACACGAAGGGCCCCGACCACCTGCTCAGCCCCCGCGAGCGGGAGGTGTTCGGGCTGACGGGGCAGGGCATGGGCACCCGGCAGGTGGCCGAGGCCCTTGGCATCAGCGTGAAGACCGTGGAGACCCACAAGGCGCACATCAAGACCAAGCTGGGCGTGCGCAGCGCGACCGAGCTGATCCGTGAGGCCGTGGCTTGGCGGGTCTCGCGCGGCTGACCGTCCGAGGCCCCAGCGGGCCGCGTGAGCGTGAGTGGGGGCGACCGCCCCGGCGTTCAGCAGGCCCTACAGCGGCACGGACCGCGCGCAGGACGCCCGCCGCGGCTCCTCACCGGGATCCGGGCTTCGCAGGGTGGGCTGAATCTGCAGCGCAAAGACCACCCAGGCCGCGGCCAGGGCGAGCGACGCCGCCCCCAGCAGGCCCGGCCACCACAACGCCGTCATGCGCAGGACCAGCGCCAGCAGGAGCAAGGCCGGAGCCACCGCCGCCGCCCGGGGCCAGCGCAGCTCGCCCGCCAGGAAGCCGGGCACGATCCGCTGGGCCACGCCCATCGCCATCGCGGCCAGGAACCCCAGCCCCACCAGGTGCGCGCTGGCGCTCGGGGCCTGGGGGATCCGCCCGCTGAGGCCCAGGGCCAGCAGCCCCAGGCCCAGACCTCCGAAGGCCAGCCGCGCCGTGCCACGGAGCAGGCGGGGGGCCAGCTCGTCGCGTGCCGCGGCGCTGGCCGGGTCACCGTCCGTGCGGCGCCCCAGCCAGCCCAGGGACGACAGCGCAGCCGCCATCAGCCCGCCCAGCAGCAGCGCCGCCAGCCAGCCGACCCCCGCCAGGAGGCTCATGCAGGCCCCCGCCACCGCCCAAGAGGCGACCCGGCCGTGCCGCTCGGCGCGCTTTCGATCCGGTGGACCCACCCCCGACAGGGGCGGCAGCATGCGAATCGCCAGCCCCAGCGTCAGCGGGGCGGCGCCGGCGACCAGGAAGGCCGTGGGTGCGCGCGCCAGCACGACCGGCGAGAACGCGGCCCCCACCACCAGCGCCAGGACCGCGCCGCCCATGCCGAGCAGGCCGCCGGCCACCCACCCCTCAAACCAGGCGGGCCCGCGGTCCGCGGCGAACCACACGCCCACCAGCGCCCGCCCCAGCGCCACGGCGCCCGCCCCCCAGAGGAGGGCCAGCGGCAGCGTCGGCGCGATCCCGAGCGCATCGAGCCACGCCGTGGCGGCCCAGATCGATGCCCCCGCGCGCGCCCAGCCCGGGTGGGGCAAGGCCACGCCGCGCGCCCGGGGCAGGATGCGCATCAGGAAGCCCAGGACCAACAGGCCGATGAAGGCGAAGGCCATGACGCGCGCATGGGCGTCCGGTCGGGCGGGCAGGGGGGACCAGGGCCCGAGGATCGGGCCGAGCGCGAGCAGGGCCGCGGCTCCCCCCAGCCCGGCCAGCCGCAGGGCCAGCCGCTGGATGGGGTCGCCAGGGGGCTCGTTCGCGCCTCGACGTCCTCCCGCCTTCACCCCGGGACCTGGAGCCGCCGGGGTTGGTGGTCGCAGCTGGGCTCCTCGGCCAGCATGTTGCCCGCCATCGCGTAGGCGCGGGCCCGGGAGCCGCCGCAGACGCGCTTGAACTCGCAGGGGCCGCACTTGCCGCCCAGGAGCTCGGGCTCGCGCAGCATCTCGAACACCGGGTCGTGCCGGTAGGTGCGCGTGAGGCCCTGGACGCGCACGTTGCCGCAGACCAGGGGCAGGAAGCCGCTGGGCTGGATGTCGCCCCGGTGGGAGACGAAGACGATGCCCTGTCCGTCGTTGACCCCGCGGGGGGCGCGGCCGATGCCGTCCTCGATCCCAACGATCTCGCGGCGCTTGACCTTGCGCTGCATGAGCACCCGGCGGTACTGCGGCGCGGCGGTCGTCTTGATGTCGAAGGGCGCGGTCTCGGCCAGATCGGCCAGCCGCTCCAGCACGCCCTCCAGCGCCGGCGCGTCCAGCACGTCCTCCACCTGGGCGCGGCCCGTCGGCACCAGCACGAAGACGCCCCAGAGCTGCAGGCCCAGGTCCTCGATCAGCCCGGCGATCGGCTCCAGTTGGTGCTCGTTGGCCGGCGTGATCGACGTGTTCACCTGGGTGGTCAGCCCCAGCTCACGCGCGGTGCGCAGGATCTGGAGCGTGCGATCGAAGGACCCTGCGACCCCGCGGAAGGCGTCGTGCGTGGCCGCGTCCACCCCGTCCAGGCTGATGGCCAGGCGCGCCAGCCCCGCTGCCTTGAGGTCCGTCAGCAGCTGATCCGTCACCAGGGGCGTGGCCGAGGGGGTCAGGGCCACCCGCAGCCCGATGTCCGTGCCGTACCGCACCAACTCCACCAGGTCCGGCCGCTTCGCCGGGTCGCCTCCGGTGAGCACGATCAGCCGGCAGCCCAGGGCCAGCACCTCGTCCATCAGCTCCTTGCCTTCGCGCGTGCTCAGCTCGTCGGGGTGCCGATCGGGCACCGCGGAGGCCCGGCAGTGCTGACACGCCAGATCGCAGGCCTGGGTGGTCTCCCAGAAGGCCAGGAACGGCGTGTTGTCGAAGTCGAACGCAGGGCGCATCAGCGAATCTCCGCGCGATAGGGGGCCGGGGGCGCCGCGGTCGACGCTCCCGACCCCAAGCGTCAGTTCAGCAGGAAGTTGGCCATCGCGTAGGACCCGAACTCGGGGGTCGCCCCGGCCCCGTACCAGCCCCCGGGGAAGTAGGTCCAAAGACCCGCCCCGGCGCTCAGGCCCTTGACGATCTTGACGGTGAGGTCCACGTCCCACTCCACGCCGTGGAAGCCGTCGGCGCCGGCCGCGGGGTTCATGGCCCCGAACACGTGCAGATCGTTGCTCACGACGACCTTGCCACCGGGCGCGACCTTGACCCGGAACAGCCCGTCCACCAGCCCCGCACCGCCCGTGTGCACCGGCAGGTTGAGGTAGCGGTCGAAGTGGCCGTAGAACTTGTGGTTGGTCCCGTACAGCGTGTCGAAGGTGCCCACCAGCGTGTCGGTGGGGTCGGAGTCCCCCGACACCAGGTCGACCCCGCCGCCGATGTAGAGGCCCGCGTCCTTGTGCAGCGTGGCCCCCGCCCGCACGCCGACCAGGAAGGCCGCGATGGAGCTGGCACCCCGCGCGCCGCCCTGGAAGTAGCCCTCGGCCTCGTAGGCGAAGGGCCCGGCCTTGCCCGTGGCGTAGGCGCCGACCGTGGCCAGCCGCTCGCCGGCCAGGTTGTCGATGCGCAGGATCGCCACGCCGTCCAACAGCAAGGCGTCGCCGATCCTCGGGCCGCCCCGAACAGCCACCAGGTGCTGGTCTTCGAGGACCAGGGCGGTGTCGGTGGCCGACGTCGGGCGATCGAGCATCAGCGCGTAGAAGACCTCCGCGCCCGCGTTGTCCCCGGAGTAGACCAGCCGCGCGGCGTCGAAGCTGCGCGCCTGATCGGTCCAAGCCACTGCGCCGATCAGCCGCTGACCGTGCCAGTCGATCTCCTGCCGACCCAGACGGAACGACAGACCGAAGGGCGAGATCACCTCGCCGTATCCCTGGTGCATGTCGAGGTTGTTGGCCGAGTAGTCGAAGAGCGTGCCCTCGCCGCCGTTGGCCGGGTTGACCTCCGATCCCCAGGTCCGCACGTCCTGCACCTGGGCGAAGACGCGCACCGGGCCCAGCGTCATGCCCAGGCCGGCGCGGATGCGGTTGCCGATCTTCATCCTGCCGTCGGGCGGCCCGGCGAAGTCCTTGTTGGAGACGAACTCGACCCGGGCGCGCTCCTGCACCATCGCCGAGAACAGGGGCTTCGGCGGCGGGGGTGGCCCGGCGGGGCCCTGGTGTGCGCAGTGGGCGCAGGCGGGGGCCTCGGCGGCGGGTGCGGGCGGAGGCTCCGGCGACGGCACCTCTTCGACGGTTGGCGGGACCTCTTCGACGGTTGGCGGCACCTCTTCGACGATCGGCGGCGGCGCCTCGGCCGGGGGATCGTCCGCGGGCGCGGGGTCCGCGGGGGCCTCCTCCGCGGGCGGAGACTCGCCGTCGGTGGCAGGTTCGTCGTCGCCCGCGTGAGCGACGTGGGGCAGCGCGATGAGCGCGAGGAGCAGCAGGCAGCAGGTTCTCATGGCGACCTCCTCTTGGTCGCGCAGCGCCCCTGCATCGGCCGTGCCGGATCGATTCCGGGGCGCACGATGGGAGTCAAGGGACACGCAGCTCTGCAGATGTGCCTTTGCCCACAATCCCCGCGTCCAGCAGTGTGGGATTTGCAACATCTGGTCAGGAAGCCCCAGCGCGTCGGCGGCTCCTCAGCGCCCAGACGCGGCGGCCTGCAACGATCGCCGCAGTTGGCTCGGTCAGTGCAGAGCCCCCGTGCGGAGGAGCACATCACGTGAAGAAGGCATCCCTGTCCGTTGTTCTTGCGGTCGTCAGCATCCCCATGCT
>CALCXL010000729.1 GCA_937907595.1 uncultured Pseudomonadota bacterium | reverse complement strand
TGCGGCTCGTCAATCAGCCTCCTCCCGCGCGACGGGGCCGGGCGCTGGTCGGCGCCGCCCCGAACGAGTATCACGAGCTCGGCGCGCAGATGCTCGCGCTGCTGCTCGAGCTCGACGGCTGGCAGGTCTCCTACCTGGGCGCCGACACGCCGGTGGAGGACTTCGTCGGCCTGGCCGTCCAGGAGCGGCCGCAGCTGGTCGGGATCTCGGTGGCCATGCCCTTCAACCTGGGGCGCTGCGCCGAGCTCATCGCGGGCGTGAGGGCCGCCTCCATCGATCCCGCGCCCCGCATCCTGCTCGGCGGGCACGCCTTCCGGCACCTGCCCGAGGTCGCCGCGGGCCTGGGCGCCGACCACCTGCCCGACGATCTCCGAGGCGCCCTGGCCGCAGCGCGGGGGGAGGCGAGCCCTTGAGCCTGGAGTTGCTCATGACAGAAGCGGCGCCCTGGGTGGCTCGCTGGTTCGACCGCTCGGACGACCTGGCGTTGCTCCAGCTCTCTCCCGCCGGCGACGTGCTGCAGGTCAACCGCGCCTTCGCGCGCCGTTCGGGGCGCACCGGGAGCGAGAGATCCCTCCGGCTCACCGATCTCTTCGAGGACGCCGCCGGGCAGCCCGCCGAGCTCGTCTGCACGCCCCCCTTCCACCCCCCGATCCAGCAGCTGCTGACCGCCCGCGGCGACGGCACCCAATGGCAGTGCGCCGCCTTCGAGCTGCCCGGCGGCGACACCCTGCTCCTGGGCACCAAGGAGCGCAGCACGGAGGAGGACCGGGCCCGGGGGCTGTACCTGGACGTCGCCGAGGTCGCCGCGATCCAACGCCTCCTCCTGCGCCGCAACCGCGAGCTGCACCAGGCCAAGGCCGAGGTCGACGACCTCCTGCGCGTCGATCCCCTCACCGGGCTGCCCAACCGCCGGGCCCTGGCCGAACGCCTGGCCGAGGAGCTGAGCCGGGCCACACGGCAAGGCTCCCCCCTCTCCGCCGTCGTCTGCGATCTGGACCACTTCAAGGCCGTCAACGACGATGCTGGCCACGCCTCGGGCGACCTGGTGCTCGCCAGCTTCGGCCAGATCCTCCGCCAGCACACCCGCCCGTCGGACGTGCCCGCCCGGGTGGGAGGGGAGGAGTTCACCGTGCTGCTGCCGGCCACCGAGCTCGCGGGCGCCGCGGCGCTGGCCGAGCGGGTGCGATCCGCCGCCGCCGAGCGCATCCAGCCCGCCCTGGGGCGCGCCGTCACCGCCAGCTTCGGCGTGGCGCAATGGCGGATCGGCGAGTCCGTGGCGGCCTGGCTGGAGCGCGCCGACGGAGCGCTGTACGCCGCCAAGCGCGCCGGGCGCGACCGGGTATTCTGCGCCGACGAGGCCTGATCGCGCCAGCCTGCACGCGCGGCGGCGACATTCGACGGACCCGAGCGCCGGCCCCTACAACAGCTCCGACAGCGCCCCGTCCCACGCGTCCATGGAGTGCCAGCCGGTCCACTCGCGGTAGACCTTGCCCTCGGAGTCGAAGACCACGCCGTACGGGATGGCGCCGCTGGGCTTCGCGCCCAAGCCCGTCAGCAGATCCGAGATCGCGCCCTCGCGCGCGGCGGGCACGCAGAAGGGCTCGAACGCGGCGCCGGTCTCGTCGAGCAGCTCCTGCAGGGCGTCCAGGTCCTTGTCGATGGAGACGATGGTGAACGTCACGCCCTGGTCCTCGAACCGCTTCACGGCCCGATTCAGCGTGGGCAGCGCGGTCTGGCAGGCCTCGCACCAGCTGGCGTAGACGTAGAGCACGCTGGGATGGCCCCGGGCCGCCTGCACCCGCGCCGACACCGCCGACAGGGAGACTGGCACCACGTCCGGCACCGGGTAGGCGACGTCCAGCAGCTTCATCACCAAGGGGGGCGCCACCAGCAGCGACGCCAGGACGATCAACAAGGGCGCGCGCGCCGCCAAGCCACCAGGTTTCGCCATCGGTCCCCCTTGGACCCAGCCATTGTTCCACCCCGGCGCCCGCAGCGGGAGGCTTCGACGCTACCTGAAGTAACCCAGGGCCCGCAGCGCCTCGATCTCCTCCTCCGTCTGTTCGCAGACCGGCGCGGCGCAGAGGGGGGCAGCATCCAGCGTTGCGGTCAGCTCGTCCAGCCGCCGCGCCAGGGCCCGTGCGATCGCGTCCAGGGCTGGGTCGTTGCCCATCAGGAGGTCCTCCGCGTCGGCCCCGGCCTGCGAGGCGTAGAGCGCGGTGTGCCGAAGCTCCCCGTCTTCCCACGCGCGCACCAGGCGGTGCCCGCCCTCGTCCAGCGAGGCGTGGCGGTGCGGGCGGGACTGCAGCGACTCGGAGAAGGCCGGGGAGCGAAGGCCCGGCGCCACGAGGGAGCGACCGCTCCACGAGGGCGCGACCTCGAGGCCCGCGAAGGCGGCGATGGTCGCGGGCAGGTCCACCAGGGAGACAGGCTCGGAGACGCGGCCACGCAAGGGGCGGGCGAAGGCCGGGGCGCGCAGCACCAGGGGCACCTGGACCGTCTCCAGGTCAGCGCCGTCGCCGTGACCGGAGCGGCCGTGATCGCCGAACTCCTCCCCGTGGTCCGACGTGATGATCACCAGCGCGTCCTCCCAGCGGCCCATGGACTGCAGGCGGGCGCGCAGCCGGCCGAGCATCTGGTCCAGGTCGATCAACTCGGCGTCGTAGGCGTCCAGGTCGGCGGCGTACTGCGGATCCGCGGCCGGCGCGCCGGAGGTCCCCACCAGCGCCTCCCGGGCGTCGATGCTGGCCCCCCGGGGGGTGTGCGGCCCGAAGAAGTGCAGGTGCAGGAAGGCCTTCTGTTCCTCGTGCTCCTCCAGGAAGGCCGCGCCCCGCTTGAGCGCCACCCGATCGTCGGCGCCCCCCCGCGCCCAGTAGGAGTCGAAGCCCTGGGCCAGGCCGCGGCAGGGGGCCACGAAGAA
>CALCXL010000728.1 GCA_937907595.1 uncultured Pseudomonadota bacterium | reverse complement strand
GGTGGCGATGCGGATCGACTCCTCCCCCTTCTTGTCGGAGAAGACGACCTCGTTGCCGGCGGGGGTGCGGATGATGCGGTCGTCGTTCTTCTTCCCCTTCACCACCGCCGGGGGCTCGTTCTTGCCCGCGTAGACGCTGCCGAGGGCGATCCACTGGTTCGCGCCCTCCACCTTGGCGACGATCACGTGATCGCCCGGCTCCGGGATCCACAGGATGCCGGCGTCCTTGCTGGCCCCGATCGTCAGCACCGGCACCGCCGGCACCTCCACCGCGGGCTCGAAGCCGACGAGGCTGACGGTGACCCGGGCGAGGGCGCCGTCGTCGTCCTTCTTGGTGGGGACTACCTTGCCCAGGTAGAGGAATCGATGCATTCGGGGCCCTCTCAGGCGGTGATCTGGGTCGTCACCTGACCCGCCATGTTGATCTTGATGGCCCCGCCCCAATTGCACATGCAGGTGCATGCGTCGGTGAGGGCGGGGAAGTTCCCGATGAAGACGGAGGTCGATCCCGGCGCCCAGGGGGCCGCGATCACGGGGAGGCAGGGCATGGGCGTCAGCACGCCGACGGCCGCGGTGGTGGCGGCGGCGACGGTCGGGTTCGCCAGGCTCTGGCACATGCCGAAGGGCGCGACGTTCACGATCGGCTTGTTGTCCATGATGTGCGCCGCCGGCATGTCCGCGAGCACGCCCTCCACGGGGAGCACGATCAGGGTGCCGGGGGCGACGCCGAAGCTGCACTGGAGCGCCGCTCCGTTGACCACCTGGAATGCCATCGCCGCTCCCTCCTGTTGACGGGGCCACAGGATAACGTATCCATCGCCCCCGGCCAGACGCCGGATGAAGAGGGACCATGCGCATCGAACTCCAGGGGTGGACCCCCTACCAGCGAAGCCTCTACTGGGAGGTCCACGACCGCTACTTCCGCTCCCGCGGGCTCGACGCCTGGACGAAGGGGGAGATGCCGCAATTCGGTTCGTCGAACTTCGGGTCGGCGAAGCAGTGCGCGGAATTGCTGATCGCGCTCTGCGAGGCGGCGCGGCTGCCCGAGGGCGAGCCCTTCGTGGTGCTGGAGGCGGGCGGGGGCACCGGAACCTTCGCCGTGCACGTGCACGGCGCGCTGGACCACGATCTGGGGGAGGCGGGGAGGGCCCTCGCGCGGCGGCTCCGCTACCGCTGGTCGGACTACGCCGAGAACACGGTGCGCCAGGCGATCGCCCAGCCCGCGATGGCCGCGCTGATCCAGGCTGGTCGCCTCGTGCCCTGCCTCTACGACCTGCGGGATCCCGGGAGCCTGCGCGCGCTGTCGGGCGAGCCCCTCGTCGGGTCCGCCCACGCGGTGCTGGCGAACTACCTGGTCTGCGTGTTGCCCACCCGCTACCTCCAGCGCCGCGAACGGGGCTGGGAGGAGCTGTGGGTCCGCGTCTACCTGGAGGTGGAGTGGAAGATCGAGGGTGGGGGCACGCCGGATCCCGAGGACATCGAGGCCCTCAAGCAGGAGTGGCTCGCCTCGGCGGTGGGCGACGGGATGATGCGCACGCTGCAGTGCGATCA
The DNA here is from genome assembly GCA_937907595.1 of uncultured Pseudomonadota bacterium. GTDB lineage: Bacteria > Myxococcota_A > UBA796 > UBA9615 > UBA9615 > CALCXL01. The sequence goes on along the minus strand of CALCXL010000728.1, from coordinate 7,906 downwards.
GGACTGGCGGCCGCTGGAGGCGGGCGATCCCTTCGACGGGTCGGAGCACCGGGCGGTGCTGGACGACCTGCACGGCGCCCACCGGCACACGACGGTCGCGTACCCCTACGGCTTCTTCGACTTCCTGCGGGGCATGGAGCAGCCCGACGCCCCCCTGCGGCCGGGGGGGCATGTGCTGGTGGGGGACTACGGGCACGCCAGCGCCGCGCAGCTGCACCGCTCCACGGACCGCAGCTCGCAGATCTTCGGCAACTCGATCGCCCACGGGGTGAACTTCGGCTGCTTGCGGGCCTGGGCCGAGCGGGCGGGCTGGGGCTACGAGGGCAGCGTCGATCCCACGCGATCGGTGCACGTCGGCCTGCTGCGGCGCGGAGGGGTGGTCGATCCTGCGGTGCGTGGAGCCTTCGAGCGGACCGCCGTCCGACGCACCGACGGCGAGGACCTGCTCGACTTCTGGGCCGCCTCCCGCCGCGCCCGGGACGCGGGCTCCCCCCGCGAGGCGCTGCGCATGCTGCTGCGCTGCGTCGGCCTGGATCCGCGGAGCCCGAGCCTGCGCTACGAGGTGGGGGTGGCGGCGATCGACTCGGGCTTCCCCGACCTCGCGGTGGGGCACCTGGAGCGGGGGCAGGAGCTGGATCGCGACGGCGTGCTCGACTTCGAGTTCGAGCGGGGCCGGGCGGCGACGGAGCTGGGGGACGAGGCCGGGGCCGCCGCCTGGTTCACCCGATCGCTGGACCGCGAGGAGCACCCGACGACGTGGTGCAACCTCGCCGCGGTGCGCAAGGCGCTGGGGGAGCTGGAGGGGGCGGTGGAGGCCGCGCGAAAGGCCGTGGAGCTACGTCCGGACTACCCTCGGGCCCACGAGCTGCTGGCGGAGTTGGGGGCGGCCGCGCCCACCCGTGCGCCGGAAGCCCACGGGGTGCCACCAACGTAGTCTGCGCCGGTGACCGAGCCCCCCTCCCCCCTGGCCGACCTCCTGCGACCGCGCCGCCCCCGCCCCCATCGGCCAGGCCGCGGGCTGCTCTGGGGGGTGGCGGCGGCGACCTCCCTGCTGGCCGGCGGGCTCGGCTTCGCCTTCTTTGGGCTGCCCGAGCCACTGCGTGCCCTCTTCACCCTGCTGGACGACCCCGGAACGCCGGGCGGATCGGGCGCGCCCCAGGCCGCGGTGGTGGAGGCCGGCCCCCCCGAGCCCCCGCCGATGGCGACCTCCGCCCACTTCGACCGGCTCGACCCCCTGTCCGTCGACGCCCTGGACCTGCCCGACGTCCACGAGCTTCGCCGCCCCCAACGCTCCCCGGGCGGCGCGCGGCTCATCGTGGAGGCGGTCGAACTGGCCGCCACCAGCACCCTCCTGCAGATCCCCTGGATCGACGGAGCGCCCCGAGGCAGACCGCGCCCCGTGCCCGCCGGTCCCGTGCCCGGCGATCCCGGGTCGGCCACGACCGCCACCGCGCCCCTGCACGCCCGCGGGCTGGCCTTCGCCGCGCCGGGCGGCACCCACACGCACGCATGGGCCGAGCGGGGGGGCGGTCGACCCGACCGGATCGTGGTGCCCGGCTTCCCCGGGGACGCGCTGCCAGGACGGCACCCCCAGGATCTGGCCTGGCACCCCACCCGGCCCCGCTTCGTCGCGTCCACCCAGGCCGGCGCGGTGCGGGGGCTGGAGCTGTGGGAGGCCGGTCAGGTGACGTCGCTGCCGCCGGCGCCGCCCGGGCACGCCGAGGAGCCTGCCTGGCACCCCGGCGGCGAACACATCGCCTACGTCCTGCGAGGGGAGGCCTCCTCGAGCATCGCCGAGCTGGACCTGACCACCGGACTGCACCGCGTCGTGGCGGCGGCCCCGGCCGAGCAGCACCGTGCGCCCACCTGGGACCGCGCGGGCCGCCGCCTCGGCTTCGTCTCCAGCCACGGCGCGCCCCCCGGCGGCGGCGCCCTCTGGACCATCGCCCCCCGTGCGGACCCCCGCCCCCACCGCGTGGCACGAGGCGTCGTGCCCCCCTCCTCCGGCCCCGCGCCCTTCACCCCCGACGGCCGCTGGCTCCTGGCCACCCTGGACTCGGGGCGGCAGCCGCTGTGCTTCTTCCCGGTGGAGCCCGGCCGCCCCCGCTGCTTCGCCGCGCCGGGGATCTCCGAGCACCGCGACCCCCTCCTGCTGGTCGACGGCGAGGTCTGGACGGTCGTGGCGGTGGCCCGGCCCGACGGCGGCGATCGCAACCGGCTGGTCGTCTACACGCTGGAGCCCCTGCGCTGATCGGGCGCCCGCCATCGCGGGGCCCCAACGTCGTCGTTCGGTCCCGGATCAGTGCCCGTGGCGCTTCGCCTTCGGCCGCAGGTCGATGATCCCCGAGGCGCCAAAGCCCAGGGAGATCGGCGCGGCGAACTGCTCGCCTTCGAGCTCCTGCAACGGCGAGGCGACCAGCTGCCCGCGCAGAGAGAACGTGTCGGTCGCCGCCCACTCGAACGCCAGCCGCAGCGCGATCTGATCGCCGCCCGAGTTCTCCGAGGCCTCCCCGTGCCACAGCGCCGGCGAGGTGTGCGACGCGTCCACCATCAACAGCAGCACCAACGAACGCAGGGGCTCCGGCAGCGTGGTCAACAGCCCCGCCGAGCCACCCAGCGTCCACTGCCCCCGGTAGCCGTGCTCGTTGGCGTAGAGCGGGATGCGCGTGGTCCCCTGGGCCACGAAGCCGAAGGGCCGCGTGCCCACCACCAGCCCCAACTCGACCTGCGGATCCACCGTGCCGTTGCCGAACTGCCGGGGCTGGCGCTGGCTGGCCGGCAGGCTCGGGTCGAAGGGGTCCGGCGAGGTCCGGCCCGTGGGCAGCGCCGCGCCCAGGCCCACTTGCAGCTGCAGGGGTGTGTTCGGCACCCGACCGCTCAAGCGCGCCATCACCGTGGCGTCGCCCAGCCCCACGATCGGCCCCGAGACCCCGCTCAGCAGGGAGTACGGCACGTCGTAGGCGCTGCCGTCCAGCCGGCTGTGGGCGACGTCGAAGGACTTGAGCACCAGGGGCAGGGACGCCGCGATGGAGAACCCCTTGCCCAGGCCGATGGAGGCCGTGCCCTGCCAGCGCAGCGCAGCGAAGGTCGATCGGCGGACGTGATCGGGCAGGTCGATGTCCGCGCAGACCGACGGCGAGAACTCCGGACAGCGCAGCACCCGCCGGTCCTCCGCCCAGGTGCCCTGGAACGACAGGTCCAGCCGGAGTCGGCCGGCATCCACGGAGGGATCAGTCTGGTTGGCTCCACCCTGGAGCTGCGGATTGCTTCACCCAGGTCACGAGGCGACGGCGCTCGCGGGCAGCGCGAAGAGCAGCAGCAGGGCCGGGAGGAACAGCGGCGGCCGACGGCTCACTTGCGCTGCTTCTTGCGGTGCTTGTCGATGGCGGCCAGGGCCTTCTCCGCCGAGTTGCCCTGGATCAGCTTGCGGCCCCCGGGGGCGTAGACCAGGAACCAGGGCACGCCGTCGACGTAGGCCAGGTGCTGCGCCACCACGGGCTGCTGGTAGGAGGCCGCCGGGTCCTCGCCGCCCAGCTCCACGGCGCGCACCGCCACGTCCGGGTGCTCGGCCAGGTAGCTGGCGACGAGGGCCGCGGCCTCGTGGCAGGGCGCGCACCAGGACGCTCCGAAGTCGACGATCGTGTACTTGTCCGCCACCAGGGACGCGGCCAGGTCGAACTCCTCGCCGTGGGAGATCGTGACGACGTCGTGCCCCGCGCCGCGGGTGGCCCAGGGCTCCGGCAGCGCGCCCTTCAACCCCTTCGGGCAGGCCTCCACGGGCTCCGCGGAGACGAAGGCGTAGCCGATGCCCGCCACCGCCTGCTGCACCGCCGCCGCGTCGACGTCGCCTGCCAAGGCCCCGCACGCGCCCTGCTCGGCGAAGGAGGCCGTGACGTCGGACAGGAAGGGCAGCGCCGACAGCGCCCCCGACAGCTTGTTGTTGCAGCCGGCGCAGTCCATGCCCTGCACGCGAACCAACAGGGAGCCGGCGTGGGCGGGGGTGGCGAGGAGGACCGCCGCGATCAAGAGGGTGAAACGCAACACACCGACAGGATAGCCAGCTACGGCGTGATCGGCGCGCTCCAGCCGTCGCCGTCGACGTCGACGAAGAAGGCGTTGGTCAGCGCGTAGGGCGGGTGTCCCCCCTGCCAGCCCCCCTGGGCCTCCCCCCCGTCGACCTCTACCGCTACCCACGCGTCCGCGTCCAGGTCCAGGGGCACCACGCCGTCGAAGAAGCTGCCGGTGGCCGAGTCCACCAGATCCTGCTCGAAGATCACTTGCTGGTTGACCCAGACCTTGAGGGAGCGCGGGCGCAGCCAGGAGGGCCCGAGCACCCGGATCGCCAGGTCCTGCTGTCCCCCCACCACACCGCCGCCGGGGCGGACGTCGCCGATGTTCGCGCGCAGGGTGACCCCGCTGCCCACCACCACGTCGCCGGCGGCCAGCGCGTCGCGCACGTCCGTGAGGTCCCAGTCCCCCTCCCCCACCCAGACGTCCGTCCGACCCAGAGCGCAGGCGCGCTTGAGGTCGTGAGTATCCGAGCTCCCGGTGGGCACCCGGATCCGACCCCTCTGCAAGAAGCTGAACCAGTCGTCCCGGTTGGCGTGCCAGTCGTCGATGTCGTCGGCGGTCAGGATCTCCACGGCGTCGAAGTCCCAGGACCACAGCCGCGGGTCCGCCGGCTCGCCCGTGGCCACTGAAAAGCCGGACGCGTCCATCATGCCGAGCGCCAGCCGCCCGTGGTTCACCTGCACCAGGGAGTCCTGCAGGCCGACCCCGCGGATGCGCTCGATCAGGTCCTCGGTCTCGCTGAGCTCCCGGTCCCACCACACCAGGGCCCCGCCGTTGCGCGCCGCCTGGCCGACGGGCTCAACGGGGAAGAGGTTCCAGTGCCCGCGCACCACCGCGGTGACCTCCGTGCCGGGCATCACCGACATCAGCGGGTCGAGCCCCAGCGCCGTGGCCAGGGGGCGGTAGTCGGCGAAGCGGTCGTGGTCCGTGGTCACGGGCACGTCCAGGCCCACCGCCGCGCAGGCGATCAGGCGGTCCTCCATGGCCACCCGCCCGTCCATGGACGGCGCCGCGTGCAGGTGGGTGTCCACGGAGACGTAGCCGTCGAAGGGCACGGCTTCAGGCAGCTCGACCTCCAGGGTCTGGGGCACCCCGGGCTCCACGGTCACCGACGCGGCGATCCGCTCGTCCCGCCAGGAGCGGGAGACGACCAGGGAGTACTCGCGATCGGGCGGCAGCCACAGCGACAGGGCACCGTCGGCGGTGAAGGCGCGGCCCACCTGGACCGCGGGCACGGCCACCCCCAGGGCCTGCTGCAGATCGGCGGGCACGGCAGAGGTGGGCCCGGTGGCGTCCAGGATCTCCACGACCGCGGAGACCGGCTCGCCTCCCCGGGTCACCTGCAGGTCCACCCGGCCGGCGGAGCCCATGACGACGTCCTGCTCCACCGGGCCGGCGCTCACCTCCAGGGCTTCGGGGCCCACGGACCAGCGCCCGCCGGCCATGGGGATCGTGGGCGGCTGGGCCAGGGCGGCCAGGTGGGCCTGCTGCAGGGCGGGGGTGGACAGGTGGCCCAGGCGGCCGGCGCCGCGGTTGACGTCGACCTGGTCGAAGGGCAGCCGCGCGGTCGCCCAGACCTGCCAGGATCCCCGGGGCAAGCGCGTGGCGTAGCGCCCGTCGTCGTCGGTCACCGCGAAGCCGTGCACGGCCTCCCCGTCTACGAAGTGCACCCGCGCGCCGGCGACGGGGCCCTGGGCATCGGTCACGGTTCCGCTGACGGGGCTCAGGGCCTCCCCCTGCAGGTCCAGGCGCTCGGCCTCCACGGTCGCGGTGTCCGGCCCCAGGGCGTACCAGGCCGATCGGGTGGTGCCGGCGCCGGGCTCCAGCTCCACCTTCTCGTAGTTGAAGAGGGACAGCGACGCGATGGACAGCAGCGAGGTCGCCGACGACACGCTCAGGGGGGGGGCCCCCCAGAGGGAGAGCACGCCCTCGTTCTGGGCACCCCAGACCCCGGCGGCGGCCACCTCGCCGCTGGCCTCGTCCACCAGGCCGCGCTCGGCGAACCAGGGGGCGAAGTCCTCCTTGCTGGACATGAACCCCTCCGCAGGGCGGGCGGTGACGGGCTCCGTGCCCATGTTGCGGAAGATGGTGTCCACGCGCAGGGCCCGGGCGTCGGGCTCCAAGGTGTAGGTCCGCTCGATCTGCAGCCCCAGGTCGGCGATGAGGGGGGGCGTCTCGATGCCGTGGGTGAAGAAGTCCCACTGCACGTCCCGCCCCACGGTCCGGATCACCGCCGCTGCCCCATCCAGGCCGCTGTTGACGACCTCGATGGACTCCGCCTCGAAGAGCCGCGACACGCCGAAGGACAGGAAGGCGTCGTCCAGCGCGTCCCGGCCGGCGACCCCGTCGGGCCGCACCAGGTCGGCATCCACAAGGGTCCCGCCCACGTCGATCCAGCCGTGGCGGCGGCCCAGGTCGGAGACCACGAACTGCACCTGGGCGTTCCAGATCTTGAAGTCGCCGGTTTGCCCCTCGGCCCCGATCCCCCCGAAGAAGGCCGCCTCCGCGCCCTCGGGCACCTGCACCGCGCGGGCCTCTCCCGGGGCGGCCGGCTGGGTGGCGTCGACGGCGGGGGGCTGGACCACGACGTCGTCGTTGGGGCAGCCGGCCAGGAGCAGGAGCAGGGTGAGGATGTGCACGCCGGGGTTATGCCGCCGGCCGCTCCCCGGGGCTAGCTATGTTTCTGACCCGTCGGTCATTTTTTTCGAGAGCCGTTGCGCAGTCGGAGTCGATCTGCGTATAACTGACCCAGCGGTCATCAACCCTGGAGACGCCATGAACCTGCCGGTCCTCGTGCCCGCCTCCCCGTCCCCGCCGCCGTCCACCGATGGCTGGGCGCGAGCCGGCGACGCGATCTGGCGGGCTCTGAGCGCCGCGGGGGGCGCCGTGGTGCAGGGCGTGACCTTCGTGGACGCCGACCTGCGCCGGGAACTGACCTGGCTGCCCCTGATGGCGGCCACCGCCGTAGGACGCCGCCGCGTGCCCGTCCGTGCCCTGCCCGAGGACGGTCGCCGCCCCGTGGTCTTCGTGCACGGCCTGGCCGGCCACCCCGGGAACTTCCGCCCCATGGCGACCTACCTGCGCCGGCAGGGGCACCGCCGCATGTACAGCATCGGCCTGGAGTACGGCATCGGGGCGCGGGCCCAGGCGGCGGACCTCAGCGACTTCATCGACGAGGTGTTGCACGTCAACGACCTGCACGAAGGCCAGGTGGACATCGTCGCGCACAGCCGCGGCGGCATCATCTCCCGCCTGGCCCTGGACGACGCCCTCACCGCCCAGCGCGTGAGCACCCTGGTGACCGTGGGCACCCCCCACCGCGGCACGATGACGGCCCGCTACGGCCGCGCCCTGGAACTGGACGAGCTGCGCCCGGAGTCGGACGTGGTCGCCCGCTTGCATCAACAGCTTCCCTGGAACGGACCCCGGCTCGTCTGCCTGTGGTCCGGCTCCGACCCCCTGGTCGTGCCGCCGCTTCACGCGCAGGTCCCGGGGGCCATCAACATCGAGCTCGATGGGCTCAGCCACTGCCAGCTGCTCTTGTGGCCGGCCGGTTGGCGGGCGACCCATCGCGCCCTCATGGAGACAGAAGAAATGACCAACGAGTCAGCACAGAGCGAACCCACCCCCACCTCCAACCCCGTCGACCCCGCGGTGGCCGCCGCCGCCGGCGTGGCCCGACAGAAGGCCTCCCGCAAGGGGAGCAAGGCGTCCCGCAAGGGGGCAGCGCCGGCCGCATCGAAGGCTCCGGTCGAGCCGAGCCCGGACGACCTGCAACAGCCGGCGGGCCAGTCCGCCGCCGCCGAGCAGTGGCGTCAGGAGGCGCAGCAGAAGG
>CALCXL010000727.1 GCA_937907595.1 uncultured Pseudomonadota bacterium | reverse complement strand
CGCGGAGCCCCAGTGCGAGGCGGAGGCGCCCACCCGCTGGCTGATCCCGGACCCGGGCCGCGCCATGGCGCAGCTTCAGTGGCGCTGTGCCTTGGCGGAGGGGGTCTCCGGGCTCGCGCGCCAGGCGGCGGCGGCCTACCTGTCCCATCGGCTCCTCCTGCGCTTTCGATCGGCGACGGGGCTGTCCTACGGCCCGCGGGCCTGGCTCGACGGTGGCGGGCACCTGCGGATGAGCGTGGAGCTGCCGCCCTCCTCAGCCCCGGCCGCGCTGCAGGACGTCGACCGCCTGCTGTCCCAGCCCGTGCAGGCGGAGGCCTTCGCCCAGGCCCGCCTCCGGCTGCTGCCCCGCGTGGCTCCGGAGCTCTACGGCCCCGCCAGCCTGTCCTACATCCTGATGACCGCGGAGTCGGGCGTGCTGGCGGTGGAGGAGGTCGGCTCGATGAGCGCCGGCCTGGCCGCCCTGGGGCCCGCGGACCTGGACGGGGTGCTGGCGGGCTGCGCGGAGTCGGCGATCACCACGGTCCTGGCCCCGCCGGGCAGCCTGGAGCTCGAGGGCTTCGCCGCGTCGGTCGCCGACGGCGTGCCCGACCCCGCCGCGCCCTGAGGCGTCGACGAAGAAACACGACCCGCCGGGAGGCCCCGGGTCGTCTCCGGAGGCAACCCCTGCCCCGGAGCCCCCATGGTCCCCATCGCCTGGCACCTCTCGCTCTCCCTGGACCCCCGAACCTGCACCCTGGACGACGCCGAGGCCTGCCGCGAGCTGGCGGCGACGGTGCTGGACTGCGGCGACCCCTTCGGCCTGCTGGCCTTTCGGGTGCAGGGCCACCAGCTGCGCGCGCTGGTGCAGGGGGAGAAGTCTTCGGCCGGCGACTTCGCGCGGCACCTGCGCATCTGCCTGAGCTACCGCATGCATCTGGGCAGCGACTTCCAGACGGTGCGGCTGACGCCGGTGGACGATCGCAAGCAGCTCTACTGGCAGCTGCTGCACGTGCTGCGCGGGGCGGCCCTGCCCGAGCGGGATGCCCTGGCCGAAGCCAGCAACCTGCACGATCTGCTGGGCTTTCGATCCCTGGGGGACGGCACCCGCAGCCGCCTGGCCGAGCTGCTGCCGGACCTGGAGCCGGCCGCGCTCCGGCGCCTGTTGCCCACGACCTTCGTGCTGCCGGAGGCACGCCGCCGCCGAGACCCGTCGCCGCCGCCGACCGGGGCCGCGTTCTTCGCCCCGACCGGGCTCGCGCGGCTCGGGCGGGGCGGAGGCCGGCTCGATCAGGCCTGAGCGCTGGCCGCGTTGCCCTTGGCGGTCTTGGCGGCCTTGCCGCTGGCCTTGTTGCGGTGCTGCTCCACCAGGGCGTCGTACTCGGCCACCACGCGCTTGGCCATCTGGGTCTTCTCCCGGAAGGGCAGGAAGGCCGACTTGAAGCCGTTGACCATGACCCAGCGCAGCTCGTCGATGCCCAGGTCCCACTGCTTGACGGCGAGCATGTACTCGTCGGTGACGGTGGTGTCCGTGATCAGGCGGTTGTCCGTGTTCAGCGTCACCCGCAGCCCCAGGTCCAGATAGAACTTGAAGGGGTGGGCGCCCATGGACGGCACCGCGCGGGTCTGGATGTTGCTCTTGAGGCAGACCTCCAGGGGGATGCGGTGGTCGGTGACGAAGTTGAGCAGGTCCCCGCTCTCCTTGAGGCGCGTGCCGTGGCCGATGCGCTGGGCGCCGCACTCGTGGATCGCCTGGTGGATCGACTCGGGGCCGTAGGCCTCGCCGGCGTGGATCGTCACGTTGATGTTGTTGTTGCGGATGAGCTGGAAGGCCTCGCGGTGGTGCCGCGCGGGGTGGTCGTACTCGGCGCCCGCCAGGTCGAAGCCGCAGACGCCGCGGTTCTTGAAGGCGATGGCCAGCTCGGCGATGCGCAGCGACGTCTCCGGCGTCATGTTGCGGATGCCGCAGATGATCAGGCCGGTGCGGATGTCGTAGGTGCGCTCGGCGCGGGCGAGGCCGTCGAGCACCGCCTGGACGACCTGATCGAGGCGCAGCCGCCCCATGGTGTGCAGGATCGGCGCGTAGCGGACCTCCAGGTACCGGACGTTCTCCTTGGCGGCGTCCTCGGCCACTTCAAAGGCGACGCGCTCCAGGGCGTACTCGGTCTGCAGCACCTTGCAGGTGATGTCGAAGGCCTTGAGGTACTCGACGAGGTCCTCGCAGAGCTTGCCGGACTGCACGGCCTTCGCCATGGACTCGGGGTCCTTCGCGGGGAGGTCGACGCCGTCGCGCTTGGCCAGATCGAGGATGGTGTCGATGCGCAGGCTGCCGTCCAGGTGGCAGTGCAGATCGGACTTGGGGATGGCGTGCAGGAAGTCGCGATCGATCACGAAGGGGTCCTGGCGGTTTGGCATGGTCTCGTACTCCGGTTTCGCGGGAGTATAAGGCCGCGCGCCTCTCGATTCCGGTCCCCCTGCTAGGTAGCCTCCTTCGGCCATGCCCTACTACTTCCTGGAAGCCTGCCCAGTCGACGACGTGCCCGAGGGCGGCAAGCGCCGCGTGCAGATCGAGGACTACACCGTCGCGATCTACAACGTCGGCGGCGTGCTGTACGCCTCGGGGGACCCCTGCCCCCACGAGCGCGTCTCCCTGGCCGACGGCGGCACCCTCAACGGCGAGGTCATCACCTGCGGCGCCCACCGCTGGGACTTCAACGTGCGCACCGGCGAGTGCTACGAGGACAAGGGCTTCTGCTTGAAGACCCACCCCGTCGGCCGCAAGGACGGCGTGATCTACGTGGGGTTCTGGACCGACGAGGAGGAGTAGGGGCGGTCCGGCGGCAGCTCCCCGGGCCCTTGGATCGTCGACGTGCAGGGCGAACCGGCCTTCTCTGAGCCGCGGATGCCCTGCCCTCTTGGCGGCCGGCCCCCTACACTCCCCGCTTCGCCGCGCGCCCTCGCCGCGGTCGCACCCGGAGGCCCCATGCGCTCGTCCTGGCTCTATCTCCTGCTCGCCCTGTCGCTCGCGGCCTGCCCGACGCCCCGCAACCCCAATGAGGGCGACGACGACGACAGCGCGGACGACGACGACGACGCGGCCCCGGACGACGACGACACCGCCCCGGATGACGACGACAGCGCGGACGACGACGACGACGACAGCGCGGACGACGACGACGACACCGTGATCCCGGTGATCATCACCAGCGCCAGCCCCGAGCCCGGGTCCGACGACCACTTCTTCGCCGCCGACCCCTGGGTGCGCTTCGACCGCGCCCCGGACTCCGCCGAGCTGAGCCTGTCCACGCCCGACGGGGTCTACTCGACCACCGCGGTGGACGGCACCCTGATGACCCTGGAGCTGCCGTCTCCCCTGGCGCCCTCCACCATCTACGTGCTGGTGGCGGACTGGTCGCCCTGCGACGGCTGCCCCGTGAACATCGCCTTCGAGACCGGCGCCTGGGGCGAGCCGCTGACCTCCCCGTCCAACACCCTGGTGGGGCCGACCTGGGCGGTGAATCTGGCCGACGCCAACTTTGTCCAGCCGCCCGGGGTGGGGCCGATCCTGCAGAGCCAGATCGGCGACATCTCCATCCTGTTCAGCCTGCTGCCCAGCTCCAACTTCTCCCCGGCGGCCCAGCCCGGCGTGCACATCCTGGGGGCGATGGGCGAGATCACCAACCCGGTGAACAACGTCGTCGAGCAGGAGGCGTGCACGGAGACCATCAACTTCACCACCGGCCCCGACGGCGTGGCCGGCACCTTCGACGACGAGCCCGGCACCTGGGCCAACCCCTCTCTGGTCTACGGACCGGGGGTGGACGTGGAGGTCTCGGTCCAGGGCATCAACACGGTGTTCCAGGACATGGCCGTCAGCGGCGTCTTCGCGCCCGACGGCAGCACGTCGGCCGGCGGCACCCTCACCGCCCTCATCGACACGCGCCCCCTGGCGCCGGAGCTGGACC
>CALCXL010000726.1 GCA_937907595.1 uncultured Pseudomonadota bacterium | reverse complement strand
CCCGACGGGGGCGGCTGGGACTTCGTCCTGGGGCTGTACGACGAGGCGCCGCCCACCGACTCCACGGGGCGCCGCCTGGCCGACGTGCTCGGCGCCGGTGCGGACGCACCCCCCACCCCCGAGCTGGATCAGGCCGCCCACCGGGCCGGCGTGCAGCGGATCCAGGCCCTGATCGCCGCGGGCAGCGTCTACCAGGCCAACCTGACCTTTCGCATGCGCGCGCCCTGCACGGACCCCCGCGCGCCCCTGGCGACCTTCCTGCGGCTGCAGGCGGAGAACCCCTCGCCCTGGGGCGCCTACATGGACCTGCCGGGCCTGCAGCTGGTGTCGGCCAGCCCGGAGACCTTCGTGGAGGTCACCGGGGATCGGGTGCGCTCGCGGCCGATCAAGGGGACAACCGCCCGCTTCGACGACCCGGTGGCCGACGCCGCGTCGCGCGATCGCCTGCTCGCGTCGACCAAGGACCGGGCCGAGCTCGCGATGATCGTCGACCTGGTCCGCAACGACCTGGGCCGGGTCTGCGTGCCCGGCAGCATCGACCGCAACGCCTCGTTCGACGTCGAGGCCCACCCCACGGTCTGGCACCTGGTGGGCGACGTGCGCGGGCGGCTGGCCCCGGGGCGGGACGTCTTCGACCTCATCCGGGCGGCCTTCCCCCCGGGCTCCTGCGTGGGCGCGCCGAAGATCCGGGCCATGGCGGAGCTGGAGTCCCTGGAGCGCAGCCGCCGCGGCCCCTACACCGGCGCCATGGGCTGGATCGGCTTCGACGGGCGGGCCTCCCTGTCGGTGTCCATCCGCACGATCGCGTTCGCGGACGGGCAGGCGACCTTCGGCGTGGGCGGCGGGATCGTGTTCGACAGCGATCCCGACTCCGAGTGGGAGGAGGCCCTGCTCAAGGGCCGCGCCCTGGCCCGCGCGCTGCGTCGACCTGAGCGTCTGGCGCCCTCGCGCGCGACATCAGGCAGCGGCATTCCCTTGACTTGAAAGAAGAACCGGCCAAGATCGCAGCCGATGAGATGGGTCCGGATCGGATCCCCCGTCGGCGGATCGGGTGGAAAGTTTTCCCCTTCCACCCCCCGCCCGGTTGAAGCAGTCGTACCCGCCGTGCCTGCGGCGCAGACATCCCTGGAGGACGAACGTGAAGCTCAACGCCTGGCCCATCACGGCGGCTCTGGTCGGACTGACGGCCCTGTCCGGCTGCTCCGACGTGACGCTTATCAGCAACCCCGGTTCGGCCCCGCCCACGCGCGCCGACGCCATCATCGTGGTCTTCTCGGACCACCCGACCGACGACCACATCGTCGATTTCGGTGAGGTCTTCGCAGAGGACGTCCGCGAGAAGGAGGTCACCATCCGCAACGAGGGGACGGACACCCTCCAGATCCAGGACATCGTGCTGCCCGCGGTCGGCAACTTCGCCGTGGTGAACGAGGACGAGTACAGCCGCCTGCTGGCGCCGGACACCAGCACCATCGTGCGCCTGTCCTACTCGCCCATCCGCGACGAGCACATCAGCGGCTCCATGATCGTGGCGTCCAACGACCGGGAGAACAGCCAGGTCAGCCTGTCGCTCCTGGCCGAGGGCCTGGCCCCCGCCGTGCACCTGGACCCGCCGAGCTTCGACTTCGGCAACCGGGAGCTGGGCTGCGTCGGCCAGGTCGACGTGACCATCTCCAACATCGGCCGCGCGCCCCTCGTCATCGGCGACGTCTTCTACGAGGACTTCTCCAGCGAGCAGGAGCTCAGCCTGGTCAGCAACCTGGGCCCGGGCGACACGCTCAACCCCAACGAGTCCGAGGTCGTCTCCATCCACTACGTGCCCGAGGACGTGGAGTTCGACTCCGGCGTGCTGCACGTGGAGAGCAACGACCCGTCGACCCCCGACGCCACCGCCCAGCAGTTCGGCCTGGCGTCCTACGGTGAGAACCA
>CALCXL010000725.1 GCA_937907595.1 uncultured Pseudomonadota bacterium | reverse complement strand
AGGCCCTGCCCTCCTACTCCGAGTGGGGCAGCCTGGACCTCAACTACGAGACGAAGGCGGTCATCGACGCCAGCAAGTGCATCGGTTGTTACAAGTGCGTGGTGGCCTGCCACGACGGCGCGCACCAGTGCATCGACCCCGACCCCGACGAGGCCAACAAGGCCCCCGAGGACCGGGTGCCCGTCGTCGACGAGTCCGAGTGCGTGGGCTGCAACCTCTGCGAGATCGTCTGCCCGGTGCCCGACTGCATCTCCCTGGTGGAGGTGGCCAACGGCTACGCCCCGGCCAGCTGGAACGACCACCTCAACGACGGCAAGCCGATCCGGCCCAAGACCGGCATCCACCACTGATCTTGCCGCGGTGACCGACGCTCGGGGGGTCGTCTACACCCCGCGTTGGGTGGCGGAGCGCCTGGTGGAGGGCAGCGTGGGGCGGCGGCTGGACGAGCTGCGGGCCGCGCTGGACGCCGACGCCTTCCGCGAACGCCTGCGCAGCTTCACGGTGCTGGACCCCGCTTGTGGGGACGGCGCCCTGTTGCGCGCGGCGGCCGATCGCCTGGCGGTGGAGGCGCGGCGCGTGGGGCTGGACCCCGCCGACCTGCTGCCCAACCTGCACGGCGCGGACCGCGATCCGCAAGCGGTGGAGGCCGCGCGGACTGCGATCGGTGGAGGCAGCCTGCGCGTCGGGGAGGCGCTGCTGGGCCTGGAGTGGTCGCAGCGCTTCGATGCGGTCGTCATGAACCCGCCCTGGGTGAAGCTGCAGACCCTTCGACGCCACGAGCCCGCCTTCGCCGATGCGCTCCGGGCCTCGCCCTACGCCAGCGCCCAGACCGGCAACGTCGACCTGTACCTGCCCTTCATCGAGCTGGGCGTGGGCCGGCTGCAGGAGGGGGGGCGCATGGCCTGCATCGCGCCTTCTTCCTGGTTGAGCAACCAGCACGGGCGGGGGCTGCGGGCGTGGATCGGCGAGCGGGGCGCCCTCACCCACTGGCAGGACCTGGGCGATCAGCAGGTCTTCGCGGGCGCCAGCACCTACTCGGCGCTGCAGTTCTTCGCCGCGCGGGGGGACGGCGTGGTGGCGGTGGAGCGTGACGGCGAGGCCGGGCGGGTCGACGTGCGGCCGATGGGTCAAGGGCCCTGGGTCCTGCGCTCCCACCGCCAGTCCGAGCACCTGGAGCGCGTGCGCGCCCACTCGGTCCCCCTGGAGCAGGCCTGCGAGCGCATCTTCGTGGGGGTGCAGACCAGCGCCGACGCGATCTACCACCTGGAGCGCCTGGGCCCGGGCCGCTACCGGGACCGCGGGGGGCAGGAGCACGCCCTGGAGGACGCGGTGATGGCGCCCCTGGTCTCCGGGCGGGACACCCGACGCTACGTGCTGGCGTCCCCGTCGCGCCGCCTCCTGCTGCCCTACCGGGGGGCCGAGTTGCGGACCGCCGACGCGCTGGAGCGGGAGGCTCCGAAGGCCTGGGCCTACCTGCGCGGTCACGAGGCCGCCCTGCGTCGGAGGGAGGGCGGCCGCATGGACCGCGACGATCGCTGGTGGGGCTTCAACTACCCCAAGAACCTGCGTCGGCAGGGCCTACCGAAGCTGATGGTCGCCCAGACGGTGCCGGGCATGCGGGTCTTCGCGGACGTGCGGGGCGCCCTCTGGGGCAACAACGTGCGGGTCAACGCGCTGCAGGCGGACTCCGTCGACACCCTGTGGTTCCTGCTCGGGGTGCTGAACTCGGCCCCCGTCGACCGGGTCTTTCGCTGGACTGCGCGGCCCAAGAAGGGCGGCTGGTTCGAGGCCAACAAGCAGTTCCTGGCCCCCCTGCCGGTGCCCCTGAGCCCGCCGGACGAGCGGGCGGAGATCGGCCGGCTGGCCCAGCGAGCGCAGGAGGCGGCCACGGGGGGACGCGCCGACGCCAACGCCGAGCAGCGCATCGATCGTCTGGTCGCGCTGCGGCTGGGCTGGACGCCGGGGGAGATTGAGGGCCTGCCCGCCCGCGACCGATCGTGAACCGGGCATTCCCCCGCAGGATCCCTTGTCGCAAGGTCGCCGTGCGCGCATCGTGTCCGCATCGCCCCCGCCGGCATGGCTTCCGGCGTCGTCCCCCGGAGCCTCGAAGATGCTTATCCGTCGCCTGCTCTCCCTGCTGCTCCTGCTTGGCCTGGTCGGCTGCCAGACCGGCGGCTCCCTGCGCATCTCCACCGACGACGACGACTCGGCCAGCGCCGACGACGACGACGCGGCGAACGACGACGACGCAACCGACGACGACGACGCAACCGACGACGACGACGCGGTCGACGACGACGACGACGCGGTCGACGACGACGA
>CALCXL010000724.1 GCA_937907595.1 uncultured Pseudomonadota bacterium | reverse complement strand
GTACTTCATGGCCGCCGGCATGGACCACTGGCTGGAGCCCACGGACACGCCCAACGTCTGGGGCGGCATCGTGCAGCCCGCCGGCGAGAGCAGCCCCGCCTGCGACGCCGCGCTGGCCCAGCACGGCCTGAGCTGGCCGGTCCACCTGACCTGGACCGTGACCTCGCTCCTGTCGCCCGAAGAGGCCCCCGCGTCCTGATGTGAGCGGTTCGGGTCCCGGCCACCGCCGCGCGCACCCTTCTTCCTTGCCCGCCGACTGCCCCCTCGCTAGAAGGTGAGTAGGGGAATGGGGACCGGGGAGATGAGGGACATGCACAGCCCAACGAAGGCTGCCGCTCGGCCGACCGCGCTCGTGGTGGAGGACGACCCCAGCGCGGGGGAGATCGCGTCGACGATGCTGAGCCTGCTGGGCTACGAGCCGCGGCTGGCGGTGGACGCCCAGGCGGCGCTGCGCTCCCTGTCGACCGACCCGCCCGACCTGCTCATGCTCGACGTCTGCCTGCCCGACCTGGACGGGCCGAAGGTGCTGCGCATCGCCCGCCGCCTGCAGGGCACCGCCGACGTCCCGGCCATCGCGGCCAGCGCCATCGTGGTCCGCGGCGCTCCGGAGGTGGAGGAGCTGCGCGCCCTGGGCGTCAACGAGTTCCTGAGCAAGCCCTTCAACCTGCCGGCGCTGCGCCGGGCCCTCAGCCGCGCGCACCCCGCCGGGCCCTGCGGCTCCACCGGCGCCGCGCAGAAGCTCGCGCTGCCGGCGTCCTTGCAGTGGGAGCAGGGCAAGGCGGCCGTCACGATCTTCGGCGTGCGGCCCCTGACGGTGCGCTTCGAGACCACCGCCCGCGGCCTGCACGTCGGCCAGGAGGCCCAGATCAAGCTGGAGCGGTCGTGGGAGGAGTACGGCGAGACCCAGCAGGTCCCTGTCCGGGTCTTCGGCAACGTGCAGGCCGTGCGCCCCACCGACAACGGCAGCCGCGCGGAGCTCCGCGTGCAGGTGGCGGTCCCCCGGGAGCACTGGCTGGGGCTCTGCGACGACTGCGTTGACTCGGACTGAGCCCCGTCAGCCCTGCTTTGACAGCACGTCCACCAGGCGATCGAAGGCGCGCTGGGGGCGGGCCGCGGCGACGTCCAGCTGCACCGTCCAGCCCTGCGCCAGGCCCGTGCAGGTCAGCACCTGCCCCAGGATGAGGATCTCCGTGTCCTCGATGTGATCGTCGACGATCTCCCGTCGGGTGAGGCGCAGCTGCAGGTTGGAGCCCACGTTGATGGGGACCTGGGCGCTGTGCAGCTCCAGTTGGCTGTCGTCGCCCCCGCGCACCACGAGCTCGATCTCCCGGCCGCCCGTGGACCCGCGGGCCACCAGCGTCTCCGACAGGCTCATCGGCGGGGGCGTGGCCGCCGAGCCCGCGCCGCCCGGCAGCACCTTGCCGATCGCCTCACGCAGGCCGGCCAGGGTGAAGGGCTTGCTCAGGAAGACCGTCACGCCCAGGTCGCGCAGGGAGCGGGCGATGGCGCCCTCCCGCGGATAGACCGCGCTGGCGGCGATGACCGGGACGTCCCGCGCTTCGGCCACGCGGCGGGCCACCTTCAGCAGGTTGACCCCGTCCATCTCCGGCAGGCAGATGTCCAGCAGGATCAGGTCCGGCGGGCCGTCGGCCAGGGCGTACAGTGCGTGGTGGGCGTCCGGGCAGACGTGAGGCTTGAACCCGAGCAGGCGGAGCATCCCCGAGGCGACCTCGGCTGCATCGGGGTCGTCCTCGACGACCATCACCCGCCGCTGCTCTCCTGGTTCGCTCACACCCACTCCTCAACCGAGCGATCCATCGATGGGGCTGATCCCCGAGCGGCCCCTGGATCGTTCGGGGGGGACTCGTCGGCCTGAACAACGCTAGGGGAAGCCGCGTTCGTACGCAATCGCCTCCCCCCCTGTATCGGACTTGCCGCTGGCGGCTGAAGCGCGGTCGTGCAGAATGCTCCAAACCGCGCGTTGAGCCGATCTCTTCGCGCTTCGGGTCCTACGGGGTCCACGACTGGAAGGGTGACATGCGTCGATTCTCTCTCCTGCTGCTCGCGCTCTGCTTCGCGCTGCCCGCCACCGCCCTCGCGGACGGTGCCTCGGACTTCGCGACCTACTGCTCCACCTGCCACGGCGCCACGGGCCAGGGCGACGGTGCCGCGGCCGCCGCCATGGACCCCAAGCCGGCCAGCTTCAACGCGGAGTTCTTCAAGACCCGCGACGACGCGACCCTGACCAAGGCGATCAAGGAGGGCGGCACCGCCGTCGGCAAGTCCGCGATGATGTCGCCCTGGGGCAGCGTCTTGAAGGACGACCAGATCAAGGCGGTGGTCGCGCACATCAAGACCCTGGCCAAGTAGCGGAGCGGAAGGCCTCTCCCCCCCGGGGGGTATCGTTCTCCGACCCGCGCTGGGAACCCTCGAGGGTCCGGCGCGGTCGGAGATCGCATGCGCCCTGAACCCGCTCCTCCCGGACCGCCCGGTGGCGCCTCCCTGAACGGGGGGCTGGCCCTGGTCCGGCGTCGCCTCGCGGCCCAGCGGGGCCTGGACGCGGCCGCGGTGGGGGGCTGGATCGGCCTGGGCGTCGGCGGCCTCTGGCTGGCCGGCTGGCTGCTGCGTTGGTTGCCGCTCCCCCAGGGCGGGCTCCTGGGCCTGCCGGTGCTGGTGGGCGCCGTCCTCACGGCGATCGTGGCGATCCGCGCCTTCCGTCCCTCCCGCACCGACCTCGCGTTGATCGTCGACCGCCTGCTGGGCAGCCGCGAGGCCGTGGTCACCTCCCTCGAAGCCGGGCGCGGTGGCCTGGCCGATCGCGTGCACGCTCACGCCGACCGGGCCCTGGAGGACGCCGCCCCCCGCCTGCGCGCCGGCCTGCCCCTGCGGCCCTCGCGTCCCCTGCTCGCCCTGCCCCTGGGCCTGCTGCTGTTGGCCGCGGCCACCGCCTTGCCGCGCGTGTCCCCCACGCTCAAGCCGGCCGGCCCCGCCGGGGATCCCGTGGCCGAGGCCGAGCGCCTGCAGGAGCGCAAGGAGGCCCTGGAGCGCGAGTTGGGGGTGGAGCTTCCGGAGGACCTGGACGCGGAGTTCAGCGACCTGGTGCAGGCGATGAAGCGGGGCGGCGACGCCCAGGCTTTGCAGGATCAGGCGAAGGAGCTGGCCGCCAAGCTGGAAGCCCACCGCGAGGAGCTGGGCTCCGGAGGCGCCGCCGAGGCCCTGGAGCAGGCCGCCGAGGCCCTGGCCGACGCCGACGCCGACGCCGCCCGCGATCTGCAGGACGCCGCCACAGAGGGCGATCTGGACGCCGCGAAGGAGGCCATCGACCGCATGCGCGAGCGCATGGAGCAGCGGCCCCAGAAGGAGCGGGAGCAGGCGGCGAAGGAACTGGAGAAGGCCGCCGAGCGCGCGGCGGCGGGCGGCATGCCGGGCCTGGGCGACGCCCTGAAGCAGGAGGCGCAGCGGGCGCGGGAGGCGAAGCGGTCGGCGGCCGGATCCGGGGAGGGTGGTCAGGGCGAAGGGGCGGGCCAGCAGGCCGGGGCCGGGGGCGAGGACGGCTCGCCGGGCGGCCAGCAGGACCAGAAGCAAGGCCAGCAGGGCGGCGAGGGGGCGCAGGAGGGTCAGGCCGGGGGCGAAGGCGGGACCGGCCAGCCGGGCCAGCAGGGTGGCGAGGGCAGCGGCGAGTCGGGGCAGGGCGGCGCGCAGTCACCGGGCCAGCAGGGCCAGCAGGGCGGGGCAGGGGAGTCCGGCGGGCAGGGCGGCGGCCTGGGCGAGTACCTGGAGCAGCTGGAGAAGCAGGGGCTGGGCGGCGACGGCCTCGCGCAGCAGGGGCAGCGCCTGGACGAGGGCTTGGGCCAGGCGCTCGGCGGGGCGGCGGGCCGCGTGGGAGAGGGTCGCAGCGGGCGCGGCGGCGGCGACGGCAAGGGGACCGGCTGGGGCGCGGGCACGTCGCACACCGACGAGGACGGCGGCAACCACGACACGCCGGGGATGGGGCACCAGGACATGGACCGCAACGTGGAGGGGCGCACCTCCTCCTGGACCACCGAGTACGGTCAGGACCACGACGAGCAGCGCCTGGAGGGGGTCAAGGCCCTGGCCAGCAGCGTGGCGGTGCCCCTGGGCGACGGGCCGGTGGACGTGGAGACGATGCGGCTGCGCGGATCCGAGGAGCGCAGCGGCCAGACCCTGCTGCAGGCTCCTCCCGGGTACCGCGAGGCGGCCGAAGAGGCGATCGAGGGGGAGGCCATCCCCCGCCACTACCGCGAGCAGGTGAAGAACTACTTCGACGCGATCCGTTAGGGGTCGGTCGGCGCGATCCAATCGGGGTCGGCAGGAGGACGCATGAGTGAGCAGGGACCCGTCGACGCAGACGCCACCGACTTCGTGGAGCGCTTCGGCGCCCTGCGGCGGGAGGTGGGCCGGGTGATCGTGGGGCAGGGCGACGCCGTGGACAGCGTGCTGATCGCGCTGGCCGCCGGCGGCCACGTGCTGCTGGAGGGCGTGCCCGGGCTCGGCAAGACCCTGCTGGTGCGCAGCCTCAGCCAGGCCCTCCGCCTGGACTTCAACCGCGTGCAGTTCACCCCCGATCTGATGCCCGCGGACATCATCGGCACCCACATGCTGCTGGAGGCCGACGGGCGCCGGCACCTCACCTTCCAGAAGGGGCCCGTCTTCACGTCGATCCTCCTGGCCGACGAGGTCAACCGCGCCACCCCCAAGACCCAGTCGGCGCTGCTGGAGGCGATGGCGGAGGGCTCCGTCACC
>CALCXL010000723.1 GCA_937907595.1 uncultured Pseudomonadota bacterium | reverse complement strand
GGTGGAGTAGACCACCGCCGGATGCCGGGTCTCACGGAACCGCGGCGCGTAGCGGGGGCGCTCGACGTACCGGACGTGGATGGCGTGCTGCCGGACGTACCAGCGGTCGTAGGAGTAGCGGTAGCCGTCGTCGTAGGGGCCGGCGTAGCGGTAGTAGCCGTCGGTGGTGAGCCAGTAGGGGCCGTACCAGGCCGACGTGCGCCACCAGGGTCGCCAGTAGTGCGCGTGGGGGCCGTCGAGCACGCACCAGGCCGAGCCCAGGTGGAGCAGCGGGTGGGCGCCCCAGTACCAGACGGCCTCCACCGGGTCGCCCTGCACCACCGAGTCGCCGACGTAGTAGCGCACGCCCTCCACCACGTAGACGGGCTCCTGCTCGGGGTCCAGCGCGTAGTCGTGGCCGTGGCGGCCCTCGTCCAGGCACCAGGAGACGTCGCCGTCGGGGGGGCCGGGCACGGGGTGCGCGTCGAAGTACTCGTAGAGGACCGGCGAGGGCACCTGGGCCTGGGCTGCGGGGGCGACGAGGGACAGGGCCAACGCCGCGGCCGCGAGCCAGGAGAGACGGGGGACGGGGGGAGTCGGTCGCATGGTCGCTGCCTCCGGGTCGACGCCGCGGGGCGCTGACCGGTCCAGCTTGTAGTTAGCATGGGGCGTGCCAAGGGCCGCGCGGGCGCTGCGCCGCTCGTCGGCGGTCGGAGACGGCACCGCGAGGGGGGCTGTCGGGGCCGGTTCCGGAGGGAAGAGCCCCGCCACGGTCGCCCCTGCTCCCTTCGGCGCGTCGGGGACCCAGGCGCCCGCCCGGGGCCGAGGGTGTCCCATCCTGCCCCACCCCGTCGGGACCTCGGGGCGATCGACCCCTCCCAGCGTCGGCCTCCCCTCACCCCTCCCAGGCCGCGCCCTCCTGCAGCCTGAGCAGGGGCGGATCGCCCTCCTGGTGCTGTGCCTCCAGCAGGTCGGCGGCCTCGGTCATGCCGTCCAGGCCCAGGGGGAAGGTGCCGTAGTGGTGCGGGATCCACAGCCCCGCCTCGAGGATCCGCGCCGCCTCCACGGCCTCCTCGGGGGCCATGTGCACCGGCCGCATGAACTCCCGGGGCCGGAACGCGCCGACGCCGAGCAGGGCCAGGTCCGGCGCCCCCAGCCGCTGCCGGATCATCGCGAAGTGCGGGCCCATGCCGCTGTCCGCCCCGAAGTACACCGATCGCCGGCCCTGGACCCAGAACGAGCCCCACAGCGAGCGGTCCCGATCGAAGGCCCCGCGCCCCGAGAAGTGCTGGGCGGGGCAGAGCGTGACCACCAGCTCGCCGATCCGGTGCTCTCCCCACCAGTCCAGCTCCACCAGGTCGCCCAGCCGGTGGCGATCGACCACGGCGCGGTGCCCCAGCGGCGCGATGATGGGCGCGTCGAACCGGGCCCGCAGCCGCTTCAGCGTCGGCACGTCCAGGTGGTCGTAGTGGTTGTGGGACAGCAGCACCGCGTCGATGGGCGGAAGGTCCTCGAAGCGAACGCCCGGCGGCCGGAAGCGGCGCGGGCCGGCGAACTGCGTGGGGGCGCAGCGCTCGCTGTAGACGGGATCGGTCAGCAGGTTCAGGCCGTCGATCTGCAGCAGGAACGAGGCGTGGTTGATGAACGTGACGCGCGCGTCGGCCCGCTCGGGGGGAGGCGGCCCCGCAAGGTCCTCGTGGCGGCGATCGATCCAGGCCCCCGCGCCCCGCTTGGTGAACCACGCGGCCATGAAGCGCGCGACGTCGGCCGCGCCCTGCCCCCGGAAGGGCCACGGGTGGAAGAAGCGGCGGCCGTCGTGGTGGTCGGACATGGCTCCCTCCATAGCCGAGTCCAGGGCCGCTGCGCAGCCTGCGCCCGCGACGCCCGCCGCTGCCCAGTCGACGCCCGGGCCTCGCTGCATTAGCCTTCGCACCCCAAAACGGACGAGGGCTGCCGATGGACACCGACCAGAAGAAGCACCTGCTGCGGGACATGTTGTTCGCCCGCCGCTTCGAAGAGAGCTGCTACGAGGCCTACGTCGAGCGCAAGATCGGCGGCTTCCTGCACCTCTACCCCGGCCAGGAGGCGTGCTGCTTCGGCGTCATGTCCGCCGCGCGCCCCGGCGAGGACTACGTGATCACCGGCTACCGGGACCACGTGCACGCCATCGCCTGCGGGGCCGACCCCGGCGAGGTCATGGCCGAGCTGTACGGCAAGGCCAACGGCAGCAGCGGCGGCTTCGGCGGCTCCATGCACATCTTCGACGTGAAGAAGCACTTCATGGGCGGCTACGCCATCGTCGGCGGGCCCTTTCCGTTGGCGGCCGGCATGGCCATGGCGCTCAAGATGAAGGGGCAGGAGGCCATCGCCATCTGCTTCCTGGGCGACGCCGCCAACAACCAGGGCACGTTCCACGAGACCATGAACATGGCCTCGGTCTGGAAGCTGCCGGTGCTCTTCGTCTGCGAGAACAACCTGTACGGCATCGGCACCTCCATCGAGCGCTCCACCGCCGAGCTGGATCAGTACAAGCGGGTCGCCGGGTACAACATCGCCGCCGCCATGGCCGACGGGCAGGACGTGGTCGCCGTGCACGACGCCGCCACGATCGCCGTCGACCACGTCCGCAACACCCGCACGCCCTACTTCCTGGAGCTGAAGACCTACCGCTTCCGGGGCCACTCCATGTCCGACGGCGGCAAGTACCGCAGCCGGGAGGAGGAGAACGAGTGGAAGCAGCGGGACCCCGTGCGGCTGCTCAAGGACGCCCTGGTGGCCGAGGGCGCGCTGACGGAAGCGGACTACAAGGCGATGGACCGGGAGCTGCTCAAGCGGATCGAGGACGACATCGTGCCCTTCGCCGAGCAGGGTCCGCTGCCCGACGTCGCCGACGTCGAGGCCCACGTCTTGTCACCGGACCTGCGCTGGGCGCGGGGAGAGGTCTGAACCATGGCTGAACTCACCCTCTGGGAAGCCATCCGCCGCGCCCACGACGAGGAGATGGCGAACGATCCCCTGGTCATCGCCATGGGCGAGGACGTCGGCCTCGCGGGCGGCACCTACAAGTGCACCCTGGGCCTCTTCGACAAGTACGGCCCCGAGCGCATCATCGACACGCCCATCTCCGAGGGCTCCTTCACGGGCATCGCCATCGGCGCCTCCTTCCTGGGGGTGCGGCCCATCGTGGAGATCATGTCGGTGAACTTCGCGTGGCTGGCGATGGATCAGCTCTTCAACACCGCCGCCAAGGTCCGCTACATGTCCGGCGGGCAGCTGGAGGCTCCGATCGTGATGCGCAGCCCCGGCGGCACCGCGCACCAGCTGGGCGCCCAGCACAGCGCGCGCATGGAGAAGGTCTTCATGGGCGTGGCCGGGCTGCGCGTGGTGACGCCGTCGACGCCGAAGCAGGCCTACGGGCTGCTGAAGTCCGCGGTGCGCTGCAACGACCCCGTGTTCATCTACGAGCACGAGCGCATGTACGGCCTCAAGGGGGAGGTGCCCGACGGGGAGTTCTTCCACCCGCTGGAGGGCTCCGAGGTGATGCGGTCGGGCAGCGACGTGACGCTCTTCGGCTACAACCTGAGCACCCACTGGAACCTGGAGGCGGCGAAGGCGCTGGCCGCCCTGGGCGTGGAGGCGGAGGTCGTCGACCTCTACTCCCTGTCCCCACTGGACCGCGCCGGGATCCGCGACAGCGTGCGCCGCACCCACCGCGCGATCATCGTCGACGAGGCGGAGGCCCCCGTGGGCGTGGGCGCCGAGGTGATGGCGATCATCAACGAAGAGTGCTTCTTCGACCTGGACGCCGCCCCGGTGCGCGTGACGTCGCTCAACGTGCCGGTGCCGTATGCGGCCAACCTGGAGCACGTGGCCATCCCGAACCCGTCGTGGGTGGTGGACGCGGCGAAGACCATGCTCGGGATCGGGGGCTGATCGTGGCGAAGAATGAGATCAAGGTCCCCGCCCTCTCGGCCACCATGACCGAGGGCCTGCTCGTCTCCTGGGAGAAGGAGCCCGGCGACCCCGTGGAGCGCGGCGACGTCGTGGCCACCGTGGAGACCGACAAGGCGGTCATGGACATCGAGACCTTCGCCGAGGGCTTC
>CALCXL010000722.1 GCA_937907595.1 uncultured Pseudomonadota bacterium | reverse complement strand
CTCCGTCGGCACCGCCGAGAACCTGGACGACGCGCTGGACGTCGTGCTCAACCGGGAGGGGGAGACGGACTACGAGCCCGGCATCCCCGAGCGCATCGCCGCCCTGGACGCGGTGCTCGCCATCGCCACCCGTTACCCCTCCGAGCAGACGGCCCTCAACGGGGCCCTGGCGTCCCTGGGCGACCTGGACTCGCTGACGACCTCCCTGGTCAACCGCTTGCGAAACGAACTCGAGTCGCCCGAGGGGGTGGAGTGATGCGCGCGCTTCTTGCCTTGTTGATGCTCCTGCCCGCCGCTGCCTCCGCCCGTGAGGGCGGCCTGGACACCCTCAACCCCGAGGGCGACCCAACTGGCACCGCGGAGTTCACGCCCTTCGGGGACTCCTGGGGCCACGGCGATCTGGACTGGGCCCTGCCCTCCACGCCCAGCTTCGCCGACCGCTCCTGCGACGTGGTGGTGGATCCCGACGCCAAGTCCGGCACCCAGCCCCAGCGCCTGCGCGACGGCATGTCCGTCTGCATCCTGCCGGGCACCCTGGCCGACGGCCTGCACCTGCGGACCCCCGGCCTGCGGATCTTCGCGCTGGAGCCCGGAACGGTCTTCGTGCAGGGCTCCGTCAAGCTGGCCCAGCCGGCCGTCGTCGCCGGCCTGGCCATTCGCGGCGACGTGATCGTGGAGGCCGCAGCCCAGGGCAGCGTGCTCATCGGCAACTTCATCGAAGGCGCCCTCATCTCGGAGACCAGCACGCTGGTCCTCGCCGGGAACGAGGTCCCGAAGGATGGCCGGGTCTCGATCCTGGGACGCAAGGCCGACCCGGCGCTGTTCATCCCCGCCACCGCCATGCGCCTGTACGTGACCCTGCCCATGGGCACGACCACCAGCAACGCCGACGAGGCGGGCTCCGCGGTGGGCTGGGTGCCCCAGGGCGCCCTGGAGCCTCCCGTGGGCGCCGGCACCCACAAGAGCCTCCCGTGGGCGCCGGCACCCACAAGAGCCTGACCGCGCACCGCACGGCGCCTCAGGAGGGCCTGCCCGCCGCCCGGAAGGCTGGGGTCTGGTCGCCCACCCAGCCG
>CALCXL010000721.1 GCA_937907595.1 uncultured Pseudomonadota bacterium | reverse complement strand
CTCTGCCAACTGAGCTACATCGGCGTGCGCCGTCGTGACGGCGACGAGGTTTCTGCCACGGTCGATCGTCGGTGTCAACGCCTCGCCCCATGCTGCGGGCGAAGCCCTCCGGGAGGGGTGGTAGGATGCCGCTGCGCCGCACCGCGCCCGGCGCCGCGGGCCTGCCCGCATGTGGAGACTCCATGCCGCGCCTGTTCCTGACGGTCGCCCTGCTGGCCACCCTGCTGCCCCTGGGCACCGCTTTCGCCTTCGACGCCGACAAGCCGGACAGCGTCGCGCTGGCCTTCCTGCCGTTCGAGCCGGAGCGGGAGGAGGACGCGGCCATCTCCTTCTTGTTGGAGGACTACGTCCAGGCCAACCTCTCCCGCCGCATCCGCCACCCCGTGACCATGGGCCCGGAGCTTCAGCCCGCCCTGCTCAACGGGGTGAAGGCCTGCGTGGCCGACGCCGACTGCATCATGCTGCTGGGCGCCCAGTTCAACGCCAGCCTGGTCGTGCGGGCCTCCGTCTTCCGGTCAGGCTCCGAGCTTCAGCTGGAGACGGAGTGGTTCACCACCGGCAACGGCGTGCGCGTGGGCCGGGAGCGCTTCACCTTCGAGCCGGGGCAGGAGAAGGCGATGGTCGACGGCCTCGCCACGGCCTTTGAGACGTACTTCGACAGCTCCCTGCGAGTGACCCACGCCAACCGTGCGGGGGAGGGCGGGGTCGTGGGCGACACCGGGGATCAGGGTGATCGCCTCGCCGAGTACCGCGAGCGCGGGGAGAAGCGCGTGTCGTCCCGTCGACAGGACTTCGACGACGACCGCGACGACGTCTCCGAGCGCTCGGACCCCACCGCCGACCTGCGCGCCG
Source organism: uncultured Pseudomonadota bacterium (assembly GCA_937907595.1). Lineage (GTDB taxonomy): Bacteria > Myxococcota_A > UBA796 > UBA9615 > UBA9615 > CALCXL01. The sequence continues at coordinate 5,222 of CALCXL010000721.1, read as the reverse complement.
TGGTGGGGGACGACGACGACGCCGACGAGCCGCCGCGCGGCCGGGCCGACCGCCGCCGGGAGGATCGCAGCGCCGCCCCCGTGGGCAACCGCGACGCCGACGACGACGTCGAGGAGGACGACCGCGACGACCGGGCCAGCCGCTCGGGCCGGGCCGACCGCTCCAGCCCCGACCGCTCCCGCCCCGATCGTTCGCGCCCCGATCGCTCCCGCTCCGCTCCGGGGGAGGAGGACGACGACGACCTCATCAACCTCGACGCCAACGACCCCACGGGCCGCTCGGTCGCGACCTACGCGGACGCCCAGCGGCAGGGCTACTCCCGCCGCGAGTACGACCGCTACGTGAACTCCGGCCGCACCTTCTCGGACTACCACGACGCGCGGTGGACCCTGGGCAAGCGCTTCGGTGTGCGCATCGGCGGCGTCTACGCCCTGGGCTACCTGACGCGCCGCTACGCCAGCACGATCTTCATCCGGGTCGGCGGCGTAAAGACCGACGAGTACGCCTGGGAGCGGCTGGGCTTCAGCGCCGCGAACGGCGGATTCAACATCGGCCTCATGTTCGCGCCCGCGGACGTATTCGGCGTGGAGGCCGACTTCTCGGTGCTCGCCACCAGCCAGGACCTGCGCCGCGAGTACGACAGCCACACCCAGGGGAGCAACGTCAACCAGGTCACCCCGGAGACGCACGCGACCGCCCACATCGGCATCGACATCACGGCCCGGGCCTTCATCTTCCCCAAGAAGCGGGTGAAGCTCTCCCCCGGGCTGGGCGCCACCTTCCTGGTCATGGCCGGCTACAACTTCGACGACGTCGCCGAAGGCCAGCTCGACTACACCGAGCGGCCCACGACCGCCGTCATCGGCATCACGCCCGTCGTCGGCGTCCGCATCGCCGCCACCCCCTTCGTGCACATCTACGTCGACCTGGCTGGCACCGCCTACCTGCATCAGGGGGACACCAACTACGAGGACCACCTGCTCTTCGGCACGTCGGAGCCCTACCTGACGGAGGACAAGAAGCAGGTCCCCCTCAACGTGATCCCCCTCATGGCCCGCCTGGGCGGCGGCGTGCAGCTCCTCTTCTGACCGGGTGCGCTGCCCCGACCACCCCGAGCGGCTGGCCGACCGCGCCTGCTCCATCTGCGGCGCCTGGCGTTGCGAGCGCTGCGCCCCGGTGCACGCCGACCTGGACGACCCCGTCTGCCCCCCCTGCGCCGCGGCCCTGCTCCGTCGGCCTCCGCCCCCGCCACCAACCCACACCGGCCGCCGCCTGATCGCCATCGTCGGGGTGGCGATCCTGGCCCTGGGCATCGCCTGGGCAGCATCGCGCCCCCGACCGCAGCAGCGGGCGCAGCGCGCGTGGCGGGCCCTGGAGCACACCGGAGAGGCCCTGGAAGCCTTCGCCGCGCGCGAGGGCAGGTACCCCGACGACCTCGCCGCGCTGGTCCCCCGCGAGCTGCCCCGGCTGCCCCCCGATCCCTGGGCGCCCCAACAGCCGCTCCGCTACGTCGCGCCCCCGGGCAACCCCGACGGCCGCATCCTGTACTCCCTGGGTCCCGACGGCCTGGATCAGCGGGGTACGCCGCGGGATCCGATCACGGGCGACGGCGACCTGGTCTATCCGGTGCGGTGATCGGCCCGGGCGACCGGACCTCCCCCCGGTCCGCCGCCTCCCCCGAATCCGGCGCCAGCGTCCCGCTCGGGGCCTGCGGACCAGTAGACTGCGGCCCGATGGCAAGAGAGCCCCGATTTCGGCCCACCGTCGCCCGCATCGACCTGGGCGCCCTCCGGCACAACTACCGCGAGGTGCGCCGCCGCCTGGAGCCCACGGGCTGCGCCGTGCTGGCTCCGGTCAAGGCCGACGCCTACGGGCACGGGCTGGTCCCGGTCGCGCGGGTCCTCGCCGCGGAGGGCGTCGACTGGTTCGGCGTGGCGCTCCTCGAGGAGGGGCTGCGCCTGCGCAAGGACGCCATCGACTGCCCGATCCTCGTGCTCGGCGGGCTGCCCGACGGCTCGGAGGTCACGGCCGTGGAGGCCGGCCTCACCCCGGTGGTCTACCGCTCGCCCAGCGTGCGCGCGCTCAACGCGATCGCCGCCAGCCGCCAGATGCCCGTCGGCGTCCACCTCAAGGTCGACACCGGCATGAACCGCCTGGGCGTGCCCCTGGACGAGCTGTCGGACTTCCTGGATCTGCTCGACAGCATGGACCACGTCTACATCGACGGCTTGATGACCCACATGGCGGTGGCGGAGTCCGCCGATTCAGCGTTCACCAGCACCCAGCTTCGCCACTTCTCCCAGGTGATCGACGTCGTGCGTGCGCGCGGCCACCACCCCCGCTGGATCCACGCCGCCAACTCCGCCGGCATGATGAACGCGCGGGCCATGCCCTCGCCCCACGTCGCCAACCTCGCCCGCCCCGGCATCGCGCTCTACGGGCTGCCTCCCGATCCGTCCCTCGCTGCGGCCTGGGACCTGCGCCCCGTGATGGCCCTGGAGTCGGCGATCACCTTCCTCAAGACGGTGCCGGCGGGCGCGGAGGTCTCCTACGGGCTGACCTGGAAGGCCCAGCGGACCACCCGGCTGGCCACCCTCCCCGTGGGCTACGCCGACGGCTACCTGCGCGTCTTCGGCAACCGCGCGCAGGTCCTGGTGCGGGGCCGGCGGGCGCCGGTGGTGGGCCGGGTCTGCATGGACCTCTGCATGGTCGACGTCACGGACATCCCCGGGGTGCAGGAGGGCGACCGCGCGATCCTCATGGGCCGTCAGGGCGACGAGCAGGTCTCCGCCGTGGAGCTGGCCGACCACGCGGACACCATCCCCTGGGAGGTCCTCTGCACGGTCTCGCCGCGGGTCCCGCGCACCTACCACGACCCGGAGCGTCGGTGATCGGAGCGCTCCTCCGTCCCGTGGAGGCGCTTGGCGCCGCGATCCTGGGCTTCCTGACCTTGTTGGGCGGCGTGACGCGCATGGCGATCGAGGGCTGGATCATGGCCGTCGCACCGCCGTACCGCCTGGGCCTCTTCTTCAAGCAGATGGACTTCGTCGGCGTCGGCTCCATCGTCATCATCAGCATCACGGGCTTCTTCACCGGGGCCGTGTTCACGCTCCAGAGCAACCTGGCGTTCCGCAACTTCGGCGCGGAGGGCTTCACCGGCGCCACCGTGGCCCTGGCCCTGACCCGCGAACTCTCCCCCGTGCTGACCGGCCTGATGGTCACCGGCCGCGCGGGCAGCGCCATGGCGGCGGAGATCGGCACCATGCGGGTCACCGAGCAGATCGACGCCCTGGAGGTCATGGCGGTCAACCCGGTGCAGTACCTCGTCAGCCCGCGGCTGGTGGCCTCGGTGATCATGCTCCCGGCCCTCACCATGACCTACAACGTCATCGGCATGGCCGGCGCGTGGCTGGTGGGCGTGGGCTACCTGGGCATCGACGACAGCGTCTTCTGGACCCGGATCTGGCTGTACGTGGATCCCGACGACATCATCGTCGGCTTGATCAAGGCCGCGTGCTTCGGTTTCGTCATCGCCGCCGTGTCCTGCCACCGGGGCTTTCACGCCGGCGGCGGGGCGGAGGGCGTGGGGCAGGCGACCACGCGCGCGGTGGTCATCTCCTCGGTCTCGATCCTCATCAGCGACTACTTCATCACCTCCCTCCTGGAGTACGGGCTGCTGGCCGGTGGCTGAGGCGCGCAACCCGGCCGGGCTGGCGGGCCCCGAGGAGGACACCATCATCAAGATGGTGGGCCTCAAGAAGTCCTTCGGCCCGCACACCGTGCTCCGCGGGGTGGACCTGGACGTGCCGCGGGGCCGCGTGACCTGCATCATCGGGCGGTCGGGCGAGGGCAAGTCGGTGCTGATCAAGCACGTATTGGGCCTCATCGAGCCCGACGCGGGCGACGTCCTGGTCGACGGCGAGTCGATGATCCACTGCAGCCAGCGCGAGAGGCGACGCCGCCTGCGCCGATTCGGCATGCTGTTCCAGAACGGCGCGCTGTTCGACTCCATGAGCGCCTTCGACAACGTGGCCTTCCCCCTGCGGGAGAGCGGCCAGAAGATGAGCCGCAAGGAGCTAGCCGAGCGGGTGGAGGCCAAGCTGGAACAGGTGGGACTGCAGGGCGTCGGCGCGAAGTACCCCGGCCAGCTCAGCGGCGGGCAGCGCAAGCGCGTTGGCCTCGCGCGGGCCATCGCCCTGGACCCGGAGATCCTGCTCTACGACGAGCCCACCACCGGCCTGGATCCTGTGCGCACCCACGCGGTGGACGAGATGATCCTCAACACGGCCCGGGACCTCAACATCACCTCGGTCGTCATCACGCACGACATGCAGGCGGTTCATGAGATCGCCGACGTGGTGGCCATGCTCTACGGCGGCGTCATCCACGTGCGCTGCGACGCCGCCACCTTGCGCGACCACCCCTCGGAGGTCGTGCAGTCCTTCCTGCACGGCCGCCCCATGGCCGACGCCTCCACCGGCCAGCTGGTGCAGGACTGATGCGGGGCGGCGCCGAGCTGCGGGTGGGCCTGTTCGCCGTCGTCGCGATCTCGGCAATGGTCTACTTCTCCATGGCCACCCGGGACAACCCCTTCAAGGACGCCGGCTACGTCCTGCACGCCCGCCTCGGGGTGGCCCAGGGGCTGCGCAACGGGTCGTCGGTGGAGCTGGCCGGGGTCAAGGTCGGCGCGATCGATGTCATCCGAATCGAGGAAAATCGGGCAGTTGCCGACCTATCCATGAAGCCCGGCTACAAGATCCCCATCGACAGCCACGTCGTGGTGGCATCGCGCGGCCTGCTGGGCGACACGATCCTCAAGATCACCACGGGAAGCTCCCCCCAGACCCTCAACGACGGCGACTGGATCGAGGCCACGGCGCCCCCCCCCAGCATCGCTGACCTGCAGGAACAACTGGGCGGCATCGCCACCGACATCCAGGCGATCACCGGCTCGCTCCGGGTGATGCTCGACTCGGACGAGACCCGCGGCTCGGTTCGCTCAATCCTTAGCAATGTGGAGGGCTTGACCGGTGAGTTTGAGAGTATAACTCGAAGGAATGGCGAGGATCTGGACGCGGTGATCGAGAACATGCGCCGGCTCACCGAGGCCCTGGCCGTGCTCATCGACGAGTCCCGCCCCGACATCGCCAACGAGCTGGACGCCATCCAGGAGGCCACCGCCACCTTGAACCAGGGGCTGATCCGGGTGGAGTCCATCGCGG
>CALCXL010000720.1 GCA_937907595.1 uncultured Pseudomonadota bacterium | reverse complement strand
GCGGTTGTACAGGTTGAGGTTGGGCACCCGGCTGCGCACGTCCATGTTCGCTTGCACGTAGCTGTCGATGGTGCCGACGTCCCGCCAGTAGGCGTTTCCCTTGGGCTCGCCGTCGATGGTGTTGGCGCCGAAGTCGTAGGCGTACAGCGACGCACCCTGCTCCATCAGCGTGGGGATGATGTCCTTGCCGAAGTCGTGGCTGGAGTCCTCTTGCTCGTCGTCGTCGTGCAGCGCGTTGAGGAGCACGTCGGTGCTGAAGACGTAGTTGCCCATGGACGCCAGGCAGGTGTCGGGGCGGCCGGGGATGGGGGTGGGGTTCGCCGGCTTCTCCTGGAACCCGACGATGCGGCCCCGATCGTCCACCTGCAGCACGCCGAAGCGGCTGGCCTCCTCGATGGGCACGGGGCACGCGGCGATGGTGAGGTCCGCGCCCGTGTCCAGGTGCTGCTCCTCCATCTGGCGCAGGTCCATCTTGTAGATGTGGTCCCCGCCGAAGATGGCCACCAGGTCCGCCCGCGAGTCGCGGATCAGGTTCATGTTCTGGGCGATGGCGTCCGCGGTGCCCCGGTACCAGAAGCTGCCGCGGCGCATCTGCGCGGGCACGACCTCGATGAAGCCGTCCATGCCCGAGACGTGCCAGTTGCGTTGCAGGTGCTTGATCAGGCTGCTGGCCATGTACTGGGTCAGGACGTAGACGCGACGGTGGTCCGAGTTCACCAGGTTGCTGAGCACGAAGTCGATGATCCGGTAGCGCCCGCCGAAGGGCACCGCCGGCTTGGCGCGGTGGCAGGTGAGCGGGCCGAGGCGGCTGCCGCGGCCTCCGGCCAGGACCATCGCGAGGCTTCGGGACATGGTCGAACTCCGTGGAGCAGGCTGCCGGCGCGTCCAGGCGAGCCGGTGGCGCCATCCTGCCCCCTGCGCGGGCACACCGCCATCGCCTGGCCGGTGCCAGCGGCGATGGGGTGCCCCGTCCCCAGCCCGCGGGGCTCGACCCCTGCTCGTCGCTGCTAGCCTCAACCTGCATGAAGCCCGCTCGGACCCGGATCCTGCTCGCCCTCCTGGCCTCGCTGCTGGTCGCGTCCACGGCCCAGGCCAAGCCCACCACGCCCGAGGAAGAGGCCCGCCGGCAGCTCGACTTCGCCTGGGAGGAGCTCCACGGCAGCGGCTGGCAGGACGCGCTGAGCTCGGCCGAGTCCTCCCTGCGGCTCTACCCCGCGCTCTACGAGGCGATGGTCATCAAGGCGCTGGCCTACGAGGGCCTGGGCGACCTCCGCCGGGCTGAGTCCTGGCTGCAGACCTACCTGGAGATCATCGGCAGCACGCCGCCCCACCCCGAGGCCGTGGAGCTGGGCTCGCGCCTGCTCGACGCCCTGGCCATGGGCCTGGAGCCCGAGCCCGCCCCCCTGACCGCGGAGCCCGCGCCGGCCGTCGAGCCCGACCCCGAACCGCCGCCCTCGGTGGACCCTGTCTCGGCCTGGGGGGACGCGTCGGTGGTGGTGGGGGGCTTCGGCGGCCTGCGCTCCTGGTCCCAGGGGCCCTGCGACGCCGCAGGCTGCGCGGGCTTGCCCAGCCAGGCGCCGGGCTTCCTGGCCGCGTCGGGGCTGGGCGGGGGAGGGGGCCTCACCGCCCGCGGGGAGTACTTCGTCCTGGGCTGGTGGGCGGCGCCCCAGGTCCGCTACGACGTGATCTCGCCGCCCTCCCTCACCGGCCTGCAGGTGCCCGCCGCCCACCGCCTGGACCTGCGCATGGCCCTGCGGGTGCCGGTGCTGACCGGGGCGCGGAGGCTGTGGATCCTGGGCGACGTCGGCTACGGCATGCGGTCCTGGAGCACCCTGCAGGTGGACTCCATCGGGTCCGCGGTGGGCACCAACATCGCCTCGTCGCAGATCGTGGCCGCGCTGGGCGTGCGGATCGAGCCGGTGGATCGCTTCGGCGTGCAGGCCCGCGTGGGCCTGGGCGGGCTGCTGGCGTCGACGGGGGGACTGAACGAGGTCGTCGGCGAGCTGTCGGTGGCGATCAAGCCCGTCGGCCCCCTGCAGATCCAGGGCGGCGTCGACGTCCGACGTACCACGCTGCTGGTGAGCTCGGGGGCCGATCGCGCGGAGCTGATCGACCTGAGCGCGGTGGTCTGGGCGGGGGCCGGCGTTACCTTCTGATTCAATCGCGGTCGGGATCGGCCGATAGGGTCCAGTGGACACGGTGCGTGTGGGAGCGCCCGGTCCCGAGGCCTTCATGCGACGACCGACCCTGTTCCTGGCGATCGCCCTGGCCATCGCCCTGTCCCTGCCGGCGACGTCGGCGGCCGACAACCGCTCCACCGTCGGCGGGGTGTCGACCTCCTCCGACTCCAGCAACGCCTGCCGGGGCGCCAAGTTTCGGGCCGACCGCGACGGCACCCTGCTCGGCATCGACATCGACGCCCACAGCAGCGCCCGCGAGGCCCTGGTCTTCGACGTCTGGGAGTCGATCAACGACACCGGCGGCTACGCCCGGATCACGTCCGCCCGGCGCAGCAAGGTCGGCACCCAGCAGGCCAACGTCTGGGGCTGGGAGGCATCAGGGCCCCTGGCCGCGCCCCTGGTCGCCGGCCGCCACTACGTCGCCCTGGCCTGCTGGCCCGGCAGCAGCGTGGCCTTCCGCTACGGCTCCGCCGCCCAGGAGGCCCTGCCCGTGGGCCAGTTCCTGGGCGGGGTCGAGGCCTGGCCCGGCGGTCCGGACAGCGGCGTGAGCTTCGGCACCACCGCCGGCTTCTCCATGCGCCTGCACACCTCGGCCGGCGATCCCCTGGACGTGGACGCCGAGTTCGGCGCGGAGGGGCCCTTCGTGGAGGCCTTCGCCGGAGGGGCCGCCTACCGGGTCGACAGCCCCTCGGTGCTCCTGGGCTTCCGCCAGCTCGTCCGGCTCGAGGCCGACGCCGACCTGGACTGGTACGTCGCCCGCTGCCAGGGCGCGTCGCAGTCCGACTGCCCCGACGGCTCGCCGCTGTGGGACACGGTCGCCTCGGGCACGCAGTCGGCGAACGCGGACCCCTACAACCCCGACCGCTGGGTGGCCGTCGACGACCTGCAGGTCGCCCTGGAGCTGGGCTGGATCTACGCCGTCGGTCTGGGCTGGGACGACGCGCTCAGCACCGGCTACCACCGCATCATCGACACCGACATCCACCCCGCTTGGGGCGAGACCCTGGGCCTGGTCTCCACCACCGATCCGCTCCCCCTCGCGTCGACCGCGTCCTTCGCCTGGTCGGCCTCCTACGAGATGCCCCAGCAGCTGATCACGGCCGACGACAGCGCCGACGCCGAGGAGACCCTGGCCTTCACCGGCGTCTCCGGCTTCTGGAAGATGGGCAACATCTTCTCCGTCGACACCCCCACCCGCATCGAGCAGCTGGGCTTCAACCTCTACACGGGCTACAGCGGCCAGATCCGCATGGCCATCTACCAGGGCAGCACGGAGCAGGGCAGCTACACCCTGCTGTGGGAGCGCGACCTGGAGATCCCCGCCGGCAGCGCCCTGGCCTGGGCCGAGAGCGGGCCCGTGGAGCTGGACATCGGCCCGGATCCCGCGACCGGCGCGGCCCGGCACTACCTGTTCGCGGTGGGCTTCGAGGGCAACGGCGTGCATGCTCGGGCCTCGGCCCCGCCGGACCAGCCCGTCTCCTTTGGCGCGCGGGTGCACGGCTGGTACGCGTACACCGGCTCGGCCGCGTTCCCCTCCACCGTCAACAGCGACTTTGTGGACCGCTACTACGGCTGGCGCATCGAGAGCTGCGCCGCCTGCGTCGACGGGGACGGCGACGGCTGGGAGGCCACCGACGACTGCGACGACGCCGATCCCGCGGTGTCCCCCTCCGCATCCGAGCAGTGCAATGGCCTGGACGACGACTGCGACGGCGACGTCGACGAGGGGTGGGACGTCGACGGCGACGGCGCCACCTCCTGCGGCGGCGACTGCGACGACGGCAACGCGGCCATCGCCCCCTCCGCCCCGGAGCTCTGCGACGCCGTGGACCAGGACTGCGACGGGCTCGTGGACGAAGACTTCGACGGCGACGGCGACGGCTTCGTGGACCCCCTGGGCGCCGGCTGCGTCGACGGCTGGTCCCCGGGCGCCCTGGACTGCGACGACGCCGCCGCGGACGCGTACCCCGGCGCGCCGGAGCTCTGCGACGGGATCGACAACGACTGCGACGGCGACCTGGACGAGGTCAGCGACGAGGACGGCGACGGCTACGGGCCCTGCAACGGAGACTGCGACGACACCGACTTCTTCGTGCACCCCGCCGCGGCGGAGGTCTGCGACGGCCGGGACAACGACTGCTCAGGCTCGCCCGGCGACGGCAGCGGCGGCGACCCCGACGAGCTCGACCTCGACGGCGACGGCTGGCTGGTCTGCTTGCCCGACCCCTTCGACCCCTGGGGCGACGGCGTGCAGGGTGGCGGCGACTGCGCCGACTCCGCCCCGGACCGGCACCCCGCTGCGCTGGAGATCTGCGACGGCCTGGACAACGACTGCGACGGCGCCGCCGACGGCCCCTTCGACGCCGACGGCGATGGCTACCCCTCGGCCGCGCTCTGCCCCACCCTGGGCACCGACTGCGACGACAACGACCCCGCCCGCAACCCCGGCGCGGTGGAGCTCTGCAACGGCCTGGACGACGACTGCGACGGCGTGGTGCCCACCGGCGCCCAGGACGAAGTGGACGACGACGGCGACGGCGCCTCGGAGTGCGAGGGCGACTGCGACGACCTGGACCCCGCCTCCTCCCCGCTGGCCATCGAGGCCTGCGACGGCGCGGACAACGACTGCGACGGCCTGGCCGACGAGGACTTCGACCTGGACCAGGACGGCTACTTCGCGCAGATCCCCTGCCCGGACGGCGACGACTGCGACGACGGCGACCCGTTGGTGCACCCGGGCGCGGTCGAGCTCTGCGACGCGGCGGACAACGACTGCAACGGCGGCATCGACGAGCCCTACGACTTCGACGGCGACGGCTACGTCACCGGGGACCTGGGCGCCTGCGAGGCCGCCTGGGGCCCGGCCGTGGACTGCGACGACTTCGATCCCGACGTCTCCCCCGGCGCCGACGAGCTCTGCAACGGCGTGGACGACGACTGCAACGGGGGGGCGGACGAGGACTTCGACCAGGACGGCGACGGCTGGGTGGACGCCGACGCCGAGGGCTGCGCCGATGCCTGGGAGATCCTGGACTGCGACGACGCCGACGCCGACGTCTTCCCCTACAACCTGGAGGACTGCGCCAACGGGCTGGACGACAACTGCGACGGGCAGATCAACGAGAACACCGACGACGACGCCGACGGGATCACCACCTGCAACGGCGACTGCGACGACGACGACCCGGCCATCCTCCCCGGCGCCGCCGAGGTCTGCGACGGCCGCGACAACGACTGCGACCTGCAGATCGACGAGTTCTTCGACGTGGACGGCGACGGCTTCCTGGACGCCAGCCTCTGCGGCGACCTGCCCGGCGCCACCGACTGCGATGACGCCGACCCCGCCGTGCACCCGGGCCGCCCCGAGCTCTGCGACGGCCTGGACCAGGACTGCGACGGCCAGCTGGACGAGGCCTTCGACGGCGACGGGGACGGCGCGGTGGACGGCGACGCCCCCGGCTGCCTGGAGGCCTGGGGCGACGCGGTGGACTGCAACGACTTGAACGCCGACGTGGCGCCGGGCGCCCAGGAGCTCTGCAACGCCCGGGACGACGACTGCGACGGCCAGGTGGACGAGGGCTGGGACGCCGACGGCGACGGGGCCTGGGCCGACTCACCCGGCTGCGCGGCCACCTACGGCCTGGGCCTGGACTGCGACGACACCGACGCGAGCGTGGGCCCCGACGCGCCGGAGCTCTGCGACGGCCTGGACAACGACTGCGACGGCTCCCTGGCCGAGGACGCCGACCACGACGGCTGGTTCGACGGCGACGACGAGGGCTGCGTCGACGCCTTCCCCGGCGAGGACCTGGACTGCGACGACGACGACCCGGAGGTGCACCCCGACGCGGCCGAGGTCTGCGACGACGGCGTGGACAACGAGTGCGACGGGCAGGTGGACGACGCCGACGCCAGCTGCGAGCCCGATCGAGACGACCCGCCGGTGGCGCTGCCGAGCCACCAGGCCGATGGGCTCGCGGCCCCCACCATCGTGGGCGCCTGCGCCGACTGCAGCTCGGACTTCAGCGGTGGAGGCTTCGGCCTGCTGTCGCTGCTGGTGCTGATCGGGCGGCGGCGGCGGAGGGCTTGAGCGGGGGCCGGTCGCCTACGCGGGCTGATCCGATCGGGTCGCCACTGCGTAGAGGAACTTGTGGTTGGTGAAGTCCCCGCCCAGATCGTCCGCCGAGCGCCGCTCGCCCAAGGGGGCCAGGTCGTCGGTGAGCACCTCCGGGATCACCGTCAACTTGCCGAAGACGATGCGCTTGAGCTTCTCCTTGCCCTTCATGGTCTTGGGGATCAGGTGCAGGCGCACGGCCACCCGCTTGACCAGGGACAGGACCTTGGCCTTGCCCGACGTGTCCGGGCGGTCCTCGAAGCCCACGCTGAGGTCGACGTCGAAGCCCCCGCCCTCCAGCAGCTTTCGCAGCCCTGGCGCGCCGAAGTAGGTCCGGGAGAAGGGGCTGGGGTTGAAGCCGTGCCAGTCGCAGTTGACCGACGTGATGATCAGCACGCCCCCGGGGGCCAGCACGCGGTCGACCTCGCTCAGGAAGCGCTCGGGATCGGCCAGGTAGTACAGGGCCTCGAAGAGCAGGACCAGGTCGAAGGAGTCGTCGGGGAAGTCCAGATCGTGGGCGTCCATGGCCCGCACCGTGATCTTGTCGTCGCCCCGCGCGGTCCTCGCCGATCGCTCCACGTTGCTCGCTTCGATGTCCACGCCCACCACCTGCGTCGCCACCTCCGCCAGGTAGGGCAGGCCCATGCCGCCGCCGCAGGCGACCTCCAGCACCCGCCGGCCCTCCGCGTGGGACCGGGCCAGGTGGTAGCGGGTGCGCAGGATGGAGAGCTGCTCCGAGCCGGCTCCGACCCCGGGCGCTTCGGTGATTCCTTCGAAGCTCATGCGGTACCTCGTGTGGCCCGCCGCGGGCCGCCGGCGAGCCTACCGCACCGTGCCGCGATCCGACCCCCACCCCCCAGGATCCCGCCCGAGGCCCAAAGCTCACGTGCGCGGCGCGCCGACCGACCCCACACTGTGGCCGGAGGCCCGTCGGGGAGGCGGGGGAAGCCCGCCGCTCCGACGGGGGACGGCGGGGACGACGACGCCCCGAAGGTCGCGAGAACAGGCGGGTTGCTGGTCGCGCGGGGCGCGAGGAGTGCTTGCCTGGGAACGGCCCGCGCGGTATCACGCGCACCGCAATGAAGTTGAGAGCGAGCAGGGAGAGCGTGTGCAAGCCAGGTTGCAGCCGATGAACGGGGGGAAGGTCACCCCCCTGGGAGCCGTCGCCTCCAGCGTCCAACCGCTGGCGGAGCCGCACATCGACTACGTCGCGGTGGTCCTGCGCCGCTGGTGGTTGGTCCTGATCGTCGCCGCGCTGACGGTCGCCGGCGTGGCGGGCCTGACGGCGCTGCAGCTGCCGACCTTCGAGTCGACAGCCACGGTGCTGGTGGGCAGCAACTCGCCGCGCATCCTGGGGGACGAGGAGGCCGGCTTCCGGGTCTCCCAGCAGAAGCGCAGCTATGCGCACTACCGCTCCTACCTCGAGACCCAGCTTCACGTCATCCACAGCCGCCCCGTCGTGGAGCGGGTCGTGGATCTGCTGTCGCTGGGCGAGCTCCCCGACTACCTGGCCCCCGCCGCCGATCCCAGCAAGGACACGCCGGAGCGTCGCCGCAACCGGGCCACCTTGAAGCTGCTGGGCAACTCGCGGGTCACGCCCGTGGAGGACACGGAGGTCGTCAAGGTCACGGTGATGGACCACGACCCCCAGCGCGCTGCGGAGCTGGCGAACGCCATCGTCGGTGAGTACATCGACTGGACCCTGGAGGGCGCGGAGTCGGTCGGACTGCGGGCGACGGAGTGGCTGCGGGAGCGGCAGACGGCCCTCGCCAGCGACGTGGAGCGCGCGGAGGACGAGCTCTTCGCGTTCCGATCCGAACACCAGCTGCTCACCACACCTGGGGAGGCGCGGGCGAACACGACCCTGCAGCGCGTGGCCGACCTGGCGGAGGCGGAGACCGTCGCGGAGATCCTGCGCATCGGCCTGGCGTCGGAGTGGCAGGACATCCAGGCCTTCCGGGCCGAGCCCTCGGGGGAGCCGCCCACGCGCATCGCCAACGATCCCGTGCTGGCCAACCTGCGGGGCCAGCTGTTCGAGCTGGAGGG
>CALCXL010000719.1 GCA_937907595.1 uncultured Pseudomonadota bacterium | reverse complement strand
GTCGTCGCAGTCGTCGTCCAGGCCGTTGCAGCGCTCCTCCGCGCCCGGGTGCACCGCGGGGTCGGCGTCGTCGCAGTCGCCCGCGCAGGCCAGGGTGCCGTCGCCGTCGCCGTCCACCTCGGCCGGGTGGGGCGCGCCGTCGCAGTCGTCGTCCCGGCCGTTGCAGGCCTCCACCGCGCCCGGGTGCACGGCGGGATCGGCGTCGTCGCAGTCCGTCGACGAGTCGTGCCCGTCGGCGTCGGCGTCCGTCGCCTGGACCGGCGGGGGGCCCGAGGGCGTGGGCGCGGGGCAGCCGATCAGCAGGACCAGCAGCGGCAGCAGGAGGAAGGGTCGAGGCAGTGGGGTCTCCCGAGCGTCACGATGGCCGCTGGCCGGGGCCCGGGCAAGGGTCGTGGGGCGCCAGCGGCGGGAGCGTCGAGGCCCCAATACCCGGGCAGGCGCGCGCTCACACTGGCGGTTCCACAAACAAACCACTAGGTTTCAACTCTCCTTGAAGGCTGGCGGCGACGTCGGGCGAGGGAGGCCCCACGGGAGGCACGACGATGATTCGCGACCGGCTCCGACGGCTGGCGGGCGAGGCGCTCCACCGCATGGAAGAGGAGCGGGACGCGTCCCAGCTCCGCATCTACACCGCCCCCTGGGTGCTGCCCGGCCTGGGCGCCCCGATCCGCGAGGGCGCGGTGGTGCTCGACGCCGAAGGGAGGGTGCTGGACTGCGGCCCCTCCGTCGACCTCGTCCCCCGCTTCCGGTGGGCCCAGCGCGCGGACCTGGGCGGCATGATCCTGCCCGGCCTGGTGGACGCCCACGCCCGCCTGGAGTTGGGCGGCCAGAGCGAGCCCTCCCGCGAGCGCGGCCTGCGCGGGCGACTGCGGGCCCTGCGCGACCTGCACCGGGCCAACGAGGCCCTGGACGGCGACTCCCGCGAGGCCCGAATCCGCGCCTCGGTGCGGGGATCCGTCGGCGCCGGGACCGCCGCGGTGGGCGACGTGACCCACTCCCTGCGCGCCGTGCGGGCGATGTCCCGCGAGGGGCTCTACGGCACCGTGTTCCACGAGATCGAAGGCTTCAGCAAGCGCAAGGCGGCCAAGGCCCTGGCGGCGGCGGCGGCGCAGCGGGCGGGCATCGTCCCCTGGCCCGAGGGCATCGGCTACCGGCTGGCGCCCCATTCGCTGTACTCCACCGCCGGCCACGTCGTGCGTGAGCTGCTGGGTCGCACCCTGGAGAAGGGCGCGGTGACGGCGATCCGCCTGGCTGAGGCCGAGGACGAGCGCGACCTGCTGGAGTTCGGCGGCGACGCGGCCCGGCACCTGGCCGACGCGCTGAGCGGCCTGCTGGACGACTACGCCGCGCCGGGGATGGACCCGCTGTCCTACCTGGACCAGTTGGGCGGCCTGCACGCGGGCGTGATGTTGCTGCACATGACGTCGGCGTCGCGCGATCTGATCCAGCGGGCAAGCCACGCCGGGGCCCCCCTGGTGCTCACCCCACGGGCCGACCTGCGGGAGACGGGCACGCTGCCGCCCCTGGTCTCCTTCCTGGAAGAGGGCTGCCGCGTGGCCCTGGGCACGGCCGCTGGTGCCGACCGCCCCTCGGTCCTGCGGGAGGCCGCCGAGCTGCACGCCGCCTACCCCGAGGTGCCCTCCCTGGTGCTCTTCAACGCCGCCACCGCCGGCGGGGCCGACGCCCTGGCCCTGGACTCCATGGGCGCCCTGGAGCCGGGCCGCGCGCCGGGCATCCTGCACGCCGACACCGGCTCGATCACGCCGGACGACCCCTGCGGCTGGCTCCTGCGCGCCGGCGATCCCGAGCTGTCCTGGCTGGCCCGCCCCGCGCCGCCCGCCGCCGCATGACGGTCCGCTTCCACTTCGACTACCTCTCGCCCTACGCCTACCTGGCCTTCCAGGGCATCCACGCCTTGAGCGCCCGCCACGGGCACGACGTCGAGCTTGTGCCCATCCTCTTCGCCGCCGTGCTCAACCACCACGGCCAGAAGGGGCCGGCGGAGATCCCCGCCAAGCGCAGCTACGTCTTCAAGGACTGCGTGCGCACCGCGTCGCTCCTGAAGGTCCCCATGCGGCCCCCGCCCAGCCACCCCTTCAACCCCTTGCTCGCCCTGCGCGCCACCGCCGCCGTCGCCGATCCGGCCTCCCGCCGGGCCCTGGCAAAGCGCTTCTTCGACGCGACCTGGGCCACGGGCGAAGGCGTCACCGACCCCGCATTGGTGGCGGCGATGATCGACGAGGTGGGCCTGGACTCGGCCGATTTGCTCGCAGAGGCCACGTCGCCCGACGGGAAGGAGCGGATCCGCGCGAACACCGAGCAGGCCATCGCCGACGGGGTGTTCGGCGTGCCCACGATGATCGTGGATGGGGAGCTGTTCTGGGGTCACGACTCGCTGCCGCACCTGGAGGCGCAGCTGCGCGGCGAAGGCGTGGACATCGGCGCGGCGCTGCGGCGCTGGAGCGGCCTGGGGAGCTCCGCGCAGCGGCGATGAGCGCCCGCAGGACCCAGGCGACCACGACCCTGTCGGCCTCCGACCTGCAGCAGCGGGTGATCCGGGTGCCTCGGGCGGCGTTCTTCCCGCCCCCGGACAGGCTCTTCGACCTCTGGCACCAGGGGCGGTGCTGGGCGGCGAAGATCCGCTCGGAGCCCTGCACCTGCGGACGGCCCGGTCGGCCCCACCGACACCGCTACATCGAAGGCGGCGAGCTGCACGCGGGCCTGGACTGGCGGGTGGGGGCGCAGCTGTCCTTCCGGGTCGAAGGCGATCGCATCGTCGTCGACGGCGACCTGCAGGGCTGATCCTCGTCGCCCCCCTCCGAACCTCCTAGAACAAGGCCAGCTGCTTTCCGTCCCCCGGCGGGATGCGGAACTGCGAGGCGTCCAACGATCGCCGCTCCCCGTCCAGCCCCAAGCGCCGGCTGGCCAGCTCGAAGCGCCGGGCCAGCAGCTCCGCGAAGACGCCCGTGCCCCGCATGCGCTGGTGGAACTGGCTCTGGTTGAGGGCGCCGTCGCGCATGTCCGCCAGCACCGACAGCACGTGACGGGCCCGCATGGGGTAGTGCTCCTGCAGCCAGGCCTCGAAGAGCTCGCGCACCTCCAGGGGCAGGCGGAGCAGGATGTAGCCGGCCGAGTGAGCGCCAGCGGCGGCCGAGGCCTCCAGGATCGCCTCCAGCTCCATGTCGTTGAGCGCGGGGATCATCGGCGCCGCCAGGACGCCCACGGGCACCTTCGCTCCGGCGAGCTCCCGCAGCGCGCGCAGCCGCTGGTGGGGGCTGGAGGCCCGGGGCTCCATGCGGCGGGACAGCTCGGGATCGAGCGTGGTGATCGACAGGTACACGTGCACCAGGTTGCGCTCGGCCAGGGCCCCCAACAGGTCCAGGTCGCGCAGAACGCTGGCCGACTTGGTGATGATGCCGACGGGGTGCCGGAACTCCAGCAGCACCTCCAGCAGGCGCCGCGTGATGCCCAGCCGCCGCTCGGTGGGCTGGTAGGGGTCGGTGTTGGCGCCGACGACGACGGTGGCGGGCTGGTAGCTGGCGCGGCGGAGTTCGTCCCGGAGGCGCAAGGGGGCGTCGGGCTTGCTGATGATCCGCGTCTCGAAGTCCAGGCCCGGGGACAAGCCCAGCCAGGCGTGGGTGGGGCGGGCGTAGCAGTAGACGCAGCCGTGCTCGCAGCCCTTGTAGGGGTTGAGGGAGCGGTCGAAGGGGATGTCCGGGGAGCTGTTGCGGGTGATGGCGCGGCGGGTCTGCTCGGCGGTGACGATGGTGGGCAGGCCCGGCGGCTCCTCGTCGCCGTCGCCCCAGCCGTCGTCGAAGGGGAGGGTGCGGCTGGCCTCGTAGCGGCCCGTGGGGTTGGTGACGGCCCCGCGGCCGCGCTGCGCCTCTGCGTGGATCTCCATGAAACACCTCCGCCGTCGATCGTTTATCTGAACGTCTGTTCAGATGGTGACAGCGCCGCGCGGAGGGTGCAAGGTCCGATTTGCAAGATGAAGACCGGTTGGATCAGCGCGCGTCGACCCTTCGTGGTGCCCATGGTGGTGCTGCCCCAGGACATCGACGCGCAGGGCATCGCCAACAACGTGCAGGTGGTGGCCTGGATGAACCGGGTGGCGATCGCGCACTCCACGGCGCTGGGCTGGACGGTGGCCCGCTACCGGCGGGAGGGCGCGTGGTTCGTGGTGCGGCGGCACGAGATCGACTACCTGCGATCGGCGCACCTGGGCGATCGCCTGGAGCTTCGCACCTGGCCCGGCTTCATGAAGGCCGCGACAGCCCACCGCCACCACGAGATCGTGCGGGACAACGGCGACGTCATCGCCCGAGGCATCAACATCTGGGCCTACGTCGACGCGACGACGGGCCGGCCGCGGCGCATGACGGCGGAGATGCTGGGGGCCTTCGATCCGGCCAACTACCTCTGAATTGCCGCCCTACCGCTCCACCTTCCGCGCGATCCAGATCTGCTCGGCGCCGGCGGTGGGCGGCGACCCCAGGAAGTCGCTGAACTCCAGCTCCGGCAGGAAGCCGCTGCGCTCCAGCAGCCAGCGCATCTCCGAGCGCCAGGTCCATCGCAGCTGCAGCTGCTCCCGGTCCTCGGCCAGCACCGCGCCCTCCCCGTCCAGGTGCTGGAAGAGCCACTGCTGCCGCAGCACCTGCCGCCCGGGGTCGGTCTCCTGCCCCTCCACGAGCGCGCGCAGGGTCCCGTCGCCCCAGGGGGTGTCCTCCACCGGCGGCAGGGGCGCAGCCTGCACCAGCCGCTCCATGTCCGGGTCGAAGAGGTGCAGGATCAGCCGCCCGCCGCTGCGCAGGTGGCCGTGAATGGAGTCCAGGGCCGAGCGCTGCGCGTCCTGATCCATGAGGAACTGGAAGGAGCGAAAGGGCACGATCACCAGGGAGAAGCGCTCGGGCAGGCTGAAGTCGCGCATGTCCCCCAACACGAAGCGCGGCGCGCGGGCCATGGGGCGGCCGACGGCCTTCGTCCCCGCCACCCGCAGCATGGCCGGGGAGCGGTCCAGCCCCACGACGTGCGTGCCCTTGTCCGCCAGCGACCAGGCCACGCGGCCCGTGCCGCAGCCCAGGTCCAGGACGTTGCCGCCCAGCTGATCGGCCCAGCGCCGGTAGAAGTCGACGTCGCCCACCAGCGGCCCGGGGTGGGCGGCCAGGCGGTCGTCGTAGGAGGCGACGTGCAGGCCGTCCTGGCCGTAGAAGGGCACCACACCCAGGCCGCGCGACTCGCTGGGCACCGCGTGGGCGCGCAGGCCTCCGCCGATCTCGATGCTCACCGCAAGGTCACCGTCGGCGGCGCAGGAACAGCGGCAGCAGCAGCAGGAGCGCCACGCCCGATCCGCGCCCCACCGACCCGCAGGCCCCGCAACCGGAGCCGCGCTGTCCGCCGCCGTCGTCGTCGGGGGCGGGGTTCACGGTGAAGGCGCCGGGCAGCACGTTGGAGGCGCCGGTGGCCGGGAGGCGGACCTCCACGTCGTAGGTGCCGGCGTCCAGGTTGGCGGGGGTGGTGGCCTCGATGCGCACGTCGGCCAGGAAGGTGACGCCGGTGGCGGCCTGCCCGCCGATGATCACCTGGGGGGCCGGGGTGAAGCCCTGCCCGGAGATCTGCACCACGATCGGGTCGTCCAGCTCCGCCTCGTTCGGGCTGATGTCCGTCACCACCAGGGAGCTGGGCACCGCGGTGTCGTCGTCGTCGGCCACCACGGTGTCGTCGTCGTCGGCCACGGTGTCGTCGTCGTCGGCCACCGCGTCGTCGTCGTCGCCCGGGATCACCGTGCCGCAGCCGTCGAACGCGAGCCAGTCCAGGGCGGTGTCGCTGGCGCGCATCACGAAGTCGCCGGACAGGCCCGGGTTCATGCGCCAGGTGTAGGCCGAGGCGGGCGTCCCGCACTCCTTGCCGGCCAGCAGCTCGTCGATGGAGGGGCTCCAGGCGTTGACCCAGTTGTTGGACTGCACGCCGTCCTGGTCCAGCACCGGGCCGTGGCCCGAGGCGGGGGCGAAGGAGTCCGCGCCGAACTCCTCGTCGAAGGCGAAGCAGACGGTGATGGAGAAGTCGTCGCCCGCCTGGATCGTGGGCGGGCTGACGCCGGACGCGGCCACCTCGGCGCGGTGGAACTGCGAGGCCGACTGCTGCATGGGGAAGTACTCGAGGATCGACTCGTTGCCCTGCCCGTCCACGAACGGGGTGCCGGGGGACACGCCGGGGATGGGGTTGTCCAGGATGGCGATGTTCGCGTAGGTGTTCACGGGCGTGCCCGCGGTCCCGTACAGGAAGTCGATGTACTGCACCTGGAAGGTGGAGGGCGCCGTCATGGTGGCGCCGAAGCACTCGAACGTGCAGAAGCACGAGCACACGAAGAAGTTGCCCGGCTGGTTGAGCTGCGTGGTCGCCAACGAGTCGTTGCAGGCCCAATTCTGGGCGCTGGCAGATACCGGAAACGCCGACATCGCCAGCACGAAGAGGACACCGAGGAATCGCGGGGCAGAGCGCATGGCCGAAGTGTAGCCTCTCTCCCCATGGCGATGGATCTGCTTGTGACCGCGGGATCGATCCTGGTGGCCGGGACCGTGAGCGCAGTCGACGTGCACGCCCCCATCGGCCCCGGCGCCCGCGGGCTCGCCGCCCTGCCCACCACCGAGGTGACCCTGGCGCTGGGCGACGGCGACGTCCTGCAGTTCCTGCTGCCGGGCGACAACGGGCAGGCCCACCACATCGTCGGCGTCTTGCCCCTGGAACCGGGGCAGCCCTGGCAGGCGGAGCTGGTCCAGGGCAGCCGCGGCTGGACCCCCCGCGGCCTGGGCGCCGGCCTGCTCCCCCTCTTCGAGCCCGATCGCTACCTGCTCAACGCCGTGCAGTACCGCCCCGGGCAGCTCCCCCTGACCTTCGTGCTGGAGGAGCCGGGATCGGCCGACCTGGGCCTGGAGGCCACGGAGGCCGTGCTGCTGGACTCCATGGCCGCCTGGACGGACGTGGGCTGCGCCACCTTCGCCTTCGAGTACGGCGGGCGGGTGCCTGAGGCCGGCGTCTTCGACAACTACGTGGCCTGGGAGGACGACGACTGGACCTTCGATCCGGCGATCGCGGGCCTGACGTCGACGCGCTTCGGCGACTTCGAGGACGAGGAGTTCATCGCGGTGGGCGCCGACGTCGTCTTCAACGGCGTGCACTTCGAGTGGGTCGACGGGCCGGGCAACGTCTACGCCACCCCCGCGACGGTCGGCGCGCGCAGCATCGTCACCCACGAGTTCGGCCACGTGACGGGCATGGGCCACGAGATGATGGTCCTGCCGGCGACGATGTTCGGCGGCTACTTCGGCGGGGACTGGCAGGGGACCCTGGCCGGCGACGACCGCCGGGGGCTCTGCGCCAACTACCCCTCGGGCGAGCCGGACTGCGAAGTCGACGAGGACTGCGCCGACGTCGACGGCAGCGAGCGCATCTGCATCGCCATCGACGGCGTCAACGTCTGCGAGGAGCGGCGGGATCGGCAGGGCGACTTCTGCTCGCTCTTCGACATCAACTGCGCGGACACCTGCGTGATCACGGACACGACGACGGGCGGGGAGGGCTACTGCACCTTCGAGTGCGGCAGCGACCTGGGCTGCGGCGACGGCTGGCTCTGCGACAGCGTGGAGTTGAAGGTGCCCCTGCACGAAGCGACGGTTTGCGTGCCCGACCCCGACTGGGAGGAGCCCACCCCCGGCGGCGACGACGACGACTCGGCCGACGACGATCAGGGCGAGGGCTGCGGGGGCTGCACGAACGGGTCATCGGCCGCGCTTCTCCTCTTCATGCCCGCCGGATTCCGCCGATACAGAAAGCGGGAGCAAGGACGCTGAACCGGAGCGGCACGATGCTGCAGCGACAGATCGACCTGGGGGTGGACGTGGAGCGCGCCTTCGGGCTGTGGACCGAGCACGTCAACCTGTGGTGGCCGGCGGGTCACTCGATCTCCCAACACCCCGGGGTGCGCATGGCCTTCGAGGCGCGCCTGGGCGGCCGCCTGCTGGAGCGCGTGCCCGAGGGGCCAGAGATCGTCTGGGGCCGGGTCGTCGGCTGGCAGGCCCCCTCGAGCATCCGCTACGCCTTCTCCCCCGGCGGCGGCGGCGAGTACACCAGCGACGTGCAGGTGAGCTTCGTGGCCCGGCCCGGCGGCAGCCAGCTGAACGTGCGGCACGAGCGCGGGCAGTTCACCGCCGACCGCTGGGAGAGCATGCAAGGACGCTTCGAGCAGCACTGGGACCTGGTCCTGCCGGCGTTCGAGGAGCACAGCCGGACGACGGATCTGCCCACGGGGGGGGCGGGGGACACGTTGTTCTAGGAAGAGACCTCCC